>JBKPMK010000019.1:0-4843 GCA_046732115.1 Thermoproteota archaeon | reverse complement strand
TGGGGTAGTTTCAAGGCAAGATATTCTGAGAGAAAAACTAAATGAGAGATTCGTTACGATAGACAAGAAAATACGAAGTACATAGCCTCAGATCAGCACGGAGTGACTAATTGTTATCATTATTATCTTTAGCAAAGTAATCTATTACATTGTAGAATATAGTAATAGTTGCAATGTCGTGCACTGAAATCTGACATGTAAAATATATGTTCTATTGAATTAAGCACTATTCTTATCAATAAAATCAATCGTTTCGTCTAGAGTTGCTGGTTCAGAGATAGGATTTGCAACATATAATGCTGCGTATGCATTAGAGAATATCAATTGCTGCTCTTTATCTAGTCCTGTAATGTCTGCAATAATATTAGCAGAGTCCCAGGAATCTCCAGCACCAGTTAATGTTCGGGGTTCAACTTTAAAAGATGGCACAAACAATATTTCTTCGCCATTAGACCATGCAGATCCTATCCTTGTATGTATGTTTGAATTAATGTTTAGCTTGTTGGCGATCTCTAATGCAGCTTTCTTTATGACGTTCTCACTATCGCTATCTTGGAACTTTAATTCAGATATCTTGTGTGAGTCTAAACCCAGAGCATTTAGCAAAGAGTTGCATTCATTTTCATTTATATTTAATGAACTGGTAATGTTGCTAATCCTGGTTAATGTGTCTTTAAATTCAAACCTCCTAGCATCCATATCAGCAGGATCAATACAATGATAAGAATTTGGAGATTGCTTGAATGCATATTCTACAAGTTCTGATCCTCTTAAATTACTTCCCCAGTTGACCACTATTACTGCATCTGCATTTTTCAATATTTGCTTACCATGTTCATGGTCTATTCGTTCAGGACCAAAATATGCAATATCTCCCACATCATTTAGCATTATATTTACTTTAGACCCAAATTCACCTACAAATTCAAGTGCCGTGGTGTGGCCGTGTTTTCCATTTGCAATTTGAAGATTTACTGTGTCCTTGTCAAATTTTGAAAATAACTTTCTTAATACAGCTTCACCTATTTCGTTTGCGATAGTAAAAAGTGTAACATGTACACCTAATTTTGCTAGACAATATGCAATATTAACTGCATTTCCTCCTCGAGTGTCCAAGCTCGAGATATCACGTATACTGCCTCCTCCAAATTTCTCCTTCTCTTGTATTAATTTAAAAACGTCTTTGGTTGGTGATTTCAGCCTTACAATTCGATCGATAAAGAAATCCGGCATAGCCACTATAGAGCGATTTCTCAAAGTGCCAAACTTACTAGAATTGATCATCTATTATCGAATCCAAGATTATATGATAATATGGAGTGACTTTTTTCCTTATCTAGTGTGGGGGAATAAAGGTACTTATCACTACCATTCTGACTCGGCCAATAGCCTCTTAACTAGATCTTCTATTGTAATTGGCTTTTTTATAAAACATCCAGAGTTTACTTTAGGATAAACTTCTCTTAGAGCTTTTATGTTTAGTTCTGTTGGAGACATGAAGCACACTCTTACATTTGGATCTATGTCTATTACCTTTTGGTTATCCCTTTTTATATGACACTATGCACAAGTCTATTCTTTATGATATGATTCCTTTTCATATGATTTCTTAAGCCAGATAGAAGTTGGAATTATATGTTATTTATGGCTTGAAATATAATGCAGTTTTGCAAGCAAGTATATGGAGCACTATAAGTGACAAACTGAGGCTCCTAAGACCTCAACCATATACTCGCTCTCACCTAGTATTAGAAGATCCAGTTATATAATCAGAACGTCTTCATTGCATGGCACTATAACGCAGTCTGATAAAGGAATTCTATAAAAAGGATTGTATCGGTTACAGAAACGAAAAAGTGAACAAGTTCTGCTCAGCTTATTGCCTAAGTCTAAAATTCGGCTTGAATATATCATTATTATTTAAGATATATTCAGGATTACTTGAATCCTGAAACTTTTCACTACACCATCATTACGATGCTTACCATCCTTACTGAATATTAAAGCAGCATAGATATTATCAGAAATCAAATCTACCGACAAGTAAGGATCGTAAGGGTAGTAAGTATCATGTGATTGAAAATATCTGAAACAGTTGTTAGGCTCTCATTGCATTTGATTGGTGGAAAATCATCCTTTATAATTCATTATTATATAATTAATAAAAAAATTTTCAATACAATTCAGCTTCTTCATAAAGCTATATTATGAGTTCAGCAAAAATTGCATGATAACAAGGGAAGACAGATGATAATATATGGCAACGGCATGGTAATAAGAGGATATATCTAGGTTACTTATGAAAACATGATGGTAACATGGTGTACAAGGTGGTAACAGGTTATTTTTGTTTTAAATGCGGCTTTTATAATATAGTTTGAAATGGTAATAGATTTTAACTCAAATCGCATATTGAGCAAAAAAGAAAGAGAAGAACGAGTTTTAGACCTGCACTTTAATCAGAACAAGAATTATAGACAAATAGCAAAAGAGATGAAAATGTCAGTTCGTGATATTGGGGAAATTGTAAATAGAGCAAAGCAAGAAAAAGAGCGACAAGAACACAAATCGCTAGCAGTACAAGCATATGAACAGTTTTCTAAGGGTAAGACCCCGCTTGAAGTAGCTATCATACTAAATATTGGACAGGCGCAGGCAATGGCATATTACTGGGAATACTTAAAACTGGTACAGCTTGACGATATTACTAAGATTTATCAAGAGCTTGGAAGTGGCATATGGGACTTTGTAAAGCTATGCAAAGAAGCAAACGCAGCAAAGATGGGTACATCTCATGTGGTTAACCTACTTAAGATTGCTAATAATCAGCTACCGTCAGTAGAGCATAGATATGAACAACTTCAAGGAATGAAAATGTTGCTACACAATCTGCAGAAACTATGCCGTCTTCACTACCTGCACCGGAAAAAAGAGTTCGAACTGGGAATTCAATGGGCCCAAGGGTTCCAGTAATGATATCACTCCTAAAAGTGGGTTTCAAATAAGTATAAACTTGCCAAGCTAAAAACCTTTCTAGCATTGCATTGGTATATTTAATCTGACGACGCGTGCAAATTTCAAAGGCTTTTGATTTTAACGGCACAGATATAATACGAGAGATTCAACTTATGAAATAAGGTCAATATTTCCTAGATGCTAAATAAAGCATCAAAAGATACATTGATGAAAGGCTGCCAGAAGAATACGAGAAGTGTATGGTTGGGTTAACTGCAATACTCAAAGAAGCGTGGAATACATCGAAGCAAACAGAAGATAAGAGAGAAAAGCTGCAAGCATTATCATTAGCTAAAGAGTGCTATTCAATGAAGCTTGATCTGCTAACTAATGCTAGTGTGGTAGATGATGCAATTAGGTTTGTATCTTCTAAGACCAAAGATAAGGAGAGGGTAAAATCATCAGCTAATGTAAATGAACAGGATAAAGAAGAATCAAACGAGCCTGATTATAATGAAGACAGAGATCAGTCAGAAGAGGAGCAAGAAGAGGAAGCTGGCGAAACTACGATAAATCAAGTTTTCTGAACTCATTTACTAGTCCTACTAGATCATAAATTATCAATATAAGAAATGGTTTTAATTGCTTTATGATTTCTTAGACTAGCTACAGTTGCTCTCCTGTTTTATGTCTAGTTATTGTCCTTCCAGAAAATATGCTTAGCACATTGTTATAGCAAATGCCATGTCCCATGTATATTATACTAGGGTATGATCCACGTCATCATAGTTGAGTTGGTTATTGATAAGCCAGCTCTGAAATTTATCATCGATGAATTTGTGAAATTGCCAGAAGCGTATCATATAGATATTCTTTTTTGGATCTGAAAAATTTCGGCCATATTTACGAGTATTCCTATGTACAAGATTATGCCACCCTTCAAGAGCGTTAGAAAACTCTACTGATTTGGGAATAGAATCTATGATAGGTCTATAAGGTGGAGAAGTGCTGGCCATAGGGCCAGCAGTCAAAGAGGTATCAAACCTTGAGATGTAAACTGCAAGTACTTCATGATGGAATGAGAGAAAGCCAATTGCAGAACCTCCAAAAGTGCCAGAACCTGTCATCATTTCATCCATATGCCATTTGGAATGTATAGTTGCAAATCTGTCTAGGAATTTAGTTTTCGTTCCATTAGATATTAGCTGCAACCGTTCTCTCAAATCACTTACTACAGCTTCAATTACCAATATGTAGGAAAACTAGATGGATATTATTAAATTTTTATAGGCTTCAGACGATATACTGTTATTCTCATGGTATAGTGACATGTTTAATGCAAAAAATGTTTCGAATAATCTGCTTATTGTGCAGTAGTATACGGACTAGTTTAGGCTAAGTCATTTATGCTGACTCATTTATAGGGAACTAATGTTTTATCTGGATAACGGAGATAACAAGCCAAAATAATAATACACACGTATTCTCTCACTTGCAGTAAAAAGCTAAAGCCAACAGTGCTGTTATATGAGATGTGACATTCAAAGACCTGAAGAAAAAAGTTACTTTGGAAACAGCAACAATACAGCAGCAATACAGGTTAAGTGAAAGACTGCAAGGTAAACCATTTTGGATTTGGAATATTGAAGAACACAAACTCGAGGACATCAAAACAAATGGGAATTGCTGCTTCAACCATGTCATTGGCTTGCCACAAAAAGATGGAATTGATAAACCATTTTATGATTAAGGTTAACGCAGGAATAAAACCCAGAGGAGGTAATGTAGAACAAGCATTTTTTGATAGAAAGGCTGCTGTAATGTTAATGGGTACATGGATACCAGGTCAATTTACAACTGAGCAGCGGCAAGCTTTTGGTGAGAAGGT
>JBKPMK010000018.1:0-52243 GCA_046732115.1 Thermoproteota archaeon | reverse complement strand
TTAATTAAGTCTTTTGCTGCGTGCAAAGTTCGATGGTCAAAGTCAAAGTCACAGTTCAAAGCATGTTCTTTACTAGCTGGACCAGCCCTTGATTTTGTCCTAGCACGCCATCCTGAGAAAACTGTTTTTTCGTCTTTTGTTTAAATCCGCCTTTAGGAGGAGCCAACGCAAACCAAGGTTTGATGTTCCGTAATTTTGACATCGTCGTTTTATTTTGCGCTATGGCTGCAGCAAGCTCTTCTATACTCTCAAATCCCGTTGGAAGATTACCTTTTGTAAGTGGCTTGTAGCCAGAAATTTTACCTCTTCTTTCGAGCAACTCCTTTATGAAACCCTCATCAACAGACGTCCAAGCAACGATATCTTTTACTTTTCTTAGCATGCCTAATGTCTCAAAGTTTTCAGGCACAAGGGTTGCTCTGAACTTTTTATCAAGGTTTAAGTTTGCCAGAGTCGTTTTAGCCCATGCTGGAATGTTTACGGTCCCTTTGATTCTTAGAACTAGATATACCATTTTTTCTGTCTCACCCTGCAGAATAAGTGCCTCTGAGCGCGCTAAAAACGGCCTTTGTTGTAGAAGACATTGTATTAGTTGAACCAAATGATTTTGTCCATGCATCTTTTAGCCCAGCAAGCTTAAGCAAACTCTTGATATTCTCGCCAGCAACCAGACCAAGCCCACGTGGACCAGGGAGTATTTCTAAAGTAACACTACCGCCTTTTCCTCTCACTTTAAAAGGTACAGAATGAAGTTGACTGCATCTGCATTCCCAGCTTCCGCACCCAAGTTTTATAGGTATAACATCAAGATATGCAGCATTCGTGGCTTTATCTATGGCTATACGCATTTGTGATGCCTTACCCTTGCCAATTCCAAACCATCCTGCTTCATTCCCAACTGCAACAATAGCGTTAAATCGTGTCATTTCTCCTGCGTCTGTTTGTTTTTGTACTATGCCGACGTGCACAACTTGGCTCTTTATATCTGGCAAGAGATGTCGAACTATCTCGGACTCCTGAATTCTCATACCATTTTCATATACCTCGTCCATAGAGTTGATTTTGCCACTTGCCACAAGCGAACCCAGTGTAGTACGCGGCTTCCACTCTACGCGATGTTCTTGTTGTTGATGTCTAGATGAAGGTCGTACCATTCTTGATTCTACTCTCCATTGGTATGTAAAGTAAAATGACGGTTCTTTTTTGTTCTAATTGTTGTTGTTGTTCTTGTTGATGACGCTGGTTGTATGGTCGAATTCGCTATTGTTGCAATCATCATTATTATGCTCATGATTATAGGTACACTTTTGTTAGGTTTGAACGCTTTATAATAATATATCACTTGCTATTATTCCCCTTCCATGTTCTCTTTAGTCTTTGCAATGCTACTGCTGCTCCGATGTTGCCTTGGAGCCAAAGTCCTCTGAAATTTTTTGCTTGGTCGATTCAGAATGTGAAGGATAGTCCTCAGGATTTAGCCCTCCCTTAATAAGAGCAGAGAATATCGAGTTGTATTTTGCCTCATCTTCTTTTAAGATCTTGGCGTATTCTGCGATATGTTTTCCATTCGTGCGGTCATCTGAGGGTAAGTTGTCTTCTGAAACTGGCACATTAACTCCAGCAGCAACTATTCCTTTCAAGCATGCTGCCACGCGTGATGTAAATGAGTCTCTGCCCGTATAAAGAATAGCGTTATCCATTCCTTTTGCCATGCTCTTTTTACCAAGAAGGAAGCCTGTCAGATAGCATGCAGGCAGACTGTTCATTGATCCCTTCCAGCCATATTTTCGTAATTCTCTGCTATGTGCCGAACAAATGACTAAATCTCCCTTCAGAGTAGGTTTTAAAAATTGACAAGAGACGTTTTGGTCACTTATCTTTGCCACTATAAAATGTCTTCGACTCAGTAATAGTGAAGCTCGTTTTCTATAATTTGTTTTTCGTTGTCGATTCCTCTTTAGCGTTAAATTATATGTCATATTATTCATTTACACCTATTATTATCATTCTTAATCTTATTCTCAGTAACAATTATAGGCAAACATTGTTATTCACTTATAAACGTTTTAACAATACAATAAAATTCAAACAATACAAATCGATCCCATATACGCCTGTGTTTACATACACAGTTTGTTTTTCCGTCTTTGTTTGTTCGTTTGTCTATTTAATCAATTAATTAATTATTTATCTCGATTTCTTTGGAAAGGTCCATTGGTAATTGATTATTTTGTTGAGGGCCCGTCTTGCTTCTCCTTGTTGCTATATCCTCCTTTTTTTTCCTTGGATCTTTTCCTATTTCCTTTCTTCGTTCTTCTCCTTGTTTTCTTGGCCCTGCCTTCGTTTTTTTGCTAGTTGATTAGAAATTAATGCTGCTGTAGCTCCAGCACCAATACCGTTATCAATATTTACTACAGAAAGACCCGGGGTACAACTCTGCAGCATACTTGCAAGTGCGGCGATACCATCAGAACCAAATCCATATCCTACGGATGTAGGGACCCCGATAACTGGGATGTTTACCACGGAAGTTACAACTGATGCCAGAGCACCTTCCATTCCAGCTACAACTACTATAGCGCCTACATTCTCTGATATCATTTGCTGGAGAGCAGGAAAGAGCCTGTGTATACCTGCGATTCCTACGTCATAACTCTCAATAGTTTCGCAGCCCATCGATTTAGCCATAAGCCTGGCCTCCTCCGCTACACCAATGTCAGAAGTACCGGCTGCCAGAATGCCTATTTTTCCTCCTGGTGGTGAGCTACTGCTACCGCTGAGGCTGCGGCTGCGACTACTAGCAGCGGTTGGTGGAAAATGAGATTTATTCAGCACTAAAATAGTTGAACTTTTCTTGCCGACTTCAATTTCAAGTCTAGCTTTTTTTAATGCTTTGCAAAGTCTAATAAGAAGTTGTTGGGGCTGAACTTTGCTTACAATCACTTTTCCGTTTCTATTCACCGCTGCTCTGGTTATCTCCAAAAGATCGGCATATTCCTTGCCTTTCGCGAATATAACTTCAGGTATTTCCTTTCGAATTTCCCGATTAACATCTAGTTGTGCCACATTGTTAGCGACTTGCTCAATTGAGTGAACGGAAATCTTTTTTTGCAGCTCATCGATCGAAAGTTCACCTCTCGAATATCGTGTCAGAAGACTCCTTAGATTCATTTACGCAATCACATTCACAATCACAGACGTTCTAGCCGCAGCTTGGGCATAGACAGGCACATAAACTATGATGCAATAGCAATGGTAATAATAAGAATAATAAAAAATAGGATGGCAAAGAAAATAAATAAAAGAGGACAGGATAAGTGGTCCAATCCAATAAGAAGGCCTTTGCGATCGATCGCTAAATTTGTAATGCATTTACCGCTTCCTTAACACTATTAACACCCTTGTTGAAAATATCGCGTTCAAAATTATCAAGGTTTACTTCAATTATTCTTTCGACTCCGCTGGCACCTATAACAGCAGGGACACCTATACAAATGCCACTTGCGCCGTATTCTCCCTCCAACAAAGTCGATACTGGAATCACCAGTTTCTTATCCTTGATTATTGCCTCTACCATCGTTGTAATAGCATTTCCAGGTGCAAATACAGTTGCGCCTTTAAGAGATATGACTTCGATAGCAACCTTCCTTGTTTTTTCGAATATCTCTTCTGCAACTTGATTAGAAATAAATTGGTTCAGCGGAATTCCACCAACAGAAGAGAATCTAATGAGCGGAAGCATATTCTCCCCATGCTCGCCTATTACCATTGCTTGTATAGAATCTCTAGAAACTATTGTACTAGCGGCAATAAATTGCTTGAACCTTGACAAGTCAAGCATTCCTCCCATACCCATCACGTTATTCTTCTTCACGCCTGTCTTTTTCAGGACTAGATATGTCATTGGATCTAGAGGGTTCGTTACTACAATCAGTTTTGCATCTTTTGCATACGTTTCAATTTTCGATGTTACATCTTTTATAATGGAAGCGTTTGTTTTTAGCAAGTCCATTCTCGTCATTCCTGGCTTTCTCCCTACACCAGCAACAAGTACAATTATGTCTGATCCTTTCATGTCTTCATAATTATTGGAACCAGATATTTTGGAATCTGATCCTCTTTCTGATAATTGGTGGTTAATGTCCATGGCCTCGCCTTGAGGAAGTCCTTGGACTATATCTAACAAAAGTACGTTTCCCAATTCTCTAAGACCACAGCTTAACGCTGCGTAGGCGCCAACTTTACCGGAGCCTATTATAGTAATATTCATTTAAAAACCTTCAAACTATTTTTGTTTGGCTACTTATAAATTTAATTTTCCAATCGTTCAGGAACGCCAACAGGAAGAAATTTTTAGAATCACCAGAAACAATGACAATACAAGTAGACAGATATATCGGCACTATATACATACACACGTCTACAGAAATAGCCTTTGATGCAGACAAAAAAACTAATTTTATGAACACTCCAATACCCTAATTGTCAATCGTTACTTAAGCAAGTGTTATATTTACACTTCTAGAAACATCCTAGTAATCGCTTTATGTCGACTACGAGAATGGCTATAATTGATTCACAATTAAGTGGCATATCCGGAGACATGCTACTCTCAAGTCTTGTACATGCAGGGGCAGACAAAGAAAAAGTGCTAAATGCAGTCCATGCATGCCAAAACTATCTTAAAGGAAGCAAAATCAAACATGCTGATTTTGTAAGGACAACACGTGGCGGCTTTAGTGCTACCGAATTTCAATTCAAATATCTCGATTCTGTTTCGCAACGCCGTGGAATCGAAATGTACAGGTCACTTGCGCTCTGCTGTGATTCTTTGGACCTTCAACAGCGTGCAAAAACGTTCATACTTGAGTCATTTAAAACCATTATCAAATCAGAATCCATTATCCACGGTAAAGACATCGGTTCCGTTCATTTGCATGAGGCTTCCAGCATAGATACATTTGCAGATTTAATAGGTTCTGCTGTTGCATTACAGGACCTTGGGCTGTTCGAAAGCAGGATATATTCAACAAGCGTCGGCGTAGGTGGTGGGTACTTGAAGTTTTCCCATGGTATGATTGCCAATCCAAGTAGCGCCGTGCTTGAAATTTTCAAAGAAAGGCCATTTACTCTGCATGGCGGGACGGTTGAAGAAGAATTGACGACTCCAACTGGAGCTGCAATGCTCGTCAATTTGACATCTGAAACAATTAGCCATTATCCAAGTTTTTCAGCAGAGAAAGTAGGATATGGCGCGGGACATAAAAAATTTAAAGAGGTTCCTAACGTTCTCCGTCTTGTAATTGGAAAATCCTCACTGATTAGCGAATTCGGAACGGATTTTGTACATTTACTCGAGACAAATGTCGATGATATTTCTGGAGAGGTTATTGGAAACTTGATCGATGTACTGATGAAAGCAGGCGCGCTAGATGTTCTTGCAATCCCTGGTATTTCCAAGAAAAACAGACCAGTGTATGTAATTAGAGCAATGACTGATCACAGCAAATTGAATGATATTATGGACTTGCTAGTTAAGGAATCAGGATCATTAGGAACTCGTACCCAAGAGCTCCAGAGATTCGTGCTTCCACGAACATTGCTAAGTGCCCAAGTCAATATCGATGGCAAACAATTCAATGTTAACGTAAAGATTGCAAAAGACCCTATGGGCAACACGATAAGTATAAAGCCCGAATTCGAAGATATTAAAGCTATTGCGTTGCAGATAAAAATGCCGTTTAAGAGAACTATGGATCTAGTCACAGCGAAGGTTTTGGAAAGACTTGAAGGAATGTGATTTGAGTTTGCAGTCACAAAAAGAAACATCAAGTGCTAGTGAGAATCTAAGCAAGCTAATAGAGTGGTTCTCAAACAATACCAATAATGCGATTGTTGCGTTGTCTGGCGGTGTTGACAGTGCAGTTATTGCTTTAGCAGCAAAGAAGGCACTTGGAATTTGTGCTTTATCCATTACTGCAAATTACAAGACTCTTTCTTCGGAAGAGCTGGCTAGTGCAGAAAGGATAGCAAATGAGATAGGGATCAGGCACATAACAATAGAATATAACGAATTAGAAAATCCGGAATTTGTTAAAAATGATGAACTTCGATGTTACCACTGTAGAAATGAACTGGGACAGCGACTCGTACGTGAGGCACAAAAGTATGGGGTAGACCTAATAGTTGACGGTACTAATGTAGGTGACCTAAACGATTACAGGCCTGGAATCATGGCACTTCGAAAAAACGGGATCAGAAGTCCCTTTATAGAAGTAGGACTAGACAAGTCTCAAATTAGAGCTATTGCACTAGAGTATGGCCTTTCTGTTTACAACAAGCCCTCTAATGCTTGTCTCGCATCGAGAATTCCAAGAGGTATAAGTGTTACTCACGACAAACTACACAGAATTGAGAAATCTGAAATCATTGTCAAAAAACGAGCTGCGGTCGAACAGGTCAGGGTAAGGGATCATGGAGATATCGCAAGAATAGAAGTAGCACCTATGGAATTACCAAAGTTGTTTGACGTCGACAAACTTGCGAAGATCGACGTAGAACTTAGAAATCTCGGCTTTAAGTATGTAACAGTAGATATCAGAGGGTATAGGAGTGGAAATCTCGTTGTCATTGAAGAATGAAATAAAAAAAGCTAGAGTCTTTGTTTGCACCAATCGTGATACCAACCTACGCGTTAGTCATACGAGCCTGGACTATGAAAGGCTGCCGTGAGAGTAATAGGATAGTAATAGGATGTAATCACTATTACTACTAGTAGTTATTGTTATGATTGCCTCTAAATTTGCCAAAAGTATTAATAACATTGTTATGATTTTTGGAATTAGTGTAATGAGAATATGTCAAACGAAACATCATATTCATATCGATCGGCTCCTGACATAGGGGACTCTGCGCCTGAGTTTGATTTAGCTGATGCCGATCTCAAAATGCAAAAACTGAGCAATTACAAAGGAAAACCTATAGTACTGGCATTCTTTCCTGCGGCTGAGTCACCAGTCTGCACTAAAGAAATGTGTACGTTCAGAGACTCACTTGACGAATTAAAAGGTTACGATGCCCAAGTCGTGGGAATCTCGGTGGATGGACCTTTCGCTAACAAAATTTTTACTGAAAATCGGCATCTTAACTTTCCTATATTAAGCGATTACAAGCGAGATACAATCAAGAACTATGGGATTGTCATGCCTAACCTTGGCCCGCTACAGGATTATAATGCAGCAAAGAGATCCATATTCATATTAGACAGCGGTGGAAAAATTCGCTACAAGTGGATATCGGATAACCCGCTTGTAGAACCAAATTACGAAGAGATAAGGGCAGCGCTTGCAAAGCTAAAGACAGGTTCGTAAAAACCAATTCTTTTTTATTAAACTTACCAACGTTTTTGACGTTGGGCGAGGTTTTTGACGTTGAGTTTAGTTGAATCAAATTAATTAATTGATTTGGTCTTAATTTTCCTCTGTTGGTTCAGAAGTTCCGAAGCACACAATGGCAAAGGTCCCTTGCACAAAAAGGGGCTTGTACCTACAACACAAAAAAATCTAACCCAACAACAACAACAACAATGATATCCACAAAACAAAAGCATCGTTTCGTTAAATAGGTTGTCGTTATCCTTTGTTTATGATTAGAGTAGTATTGTTATTATTATTCTATTACTGCAATTAGGTCATGTCTTGCTATGCTTGCTCCCTCTTTTACTCTGATTTCTTTTACAACGCCATCCTTGTGTGCCTTCACGGCCACTTGCATTTTCATAGACTCGAGCACGACTACTGGATCACCCTTCTTAACAGCAGACCCCGATTTTGCCATTATAGAAACGATCCTGCCCGGAATTTGACTCGTTAAATTATTTTCAGCGGTGCCGGCATAGACTATTGATTTTTGGAGTACCTCGGTTAATTTAGAGTGCTTTTTAATAGTCAGTGGCTCTCCGTCTATAATCATCTTGATCTCGGAGCTACTTGAGCTAAGTATTTTGGCATGGTGATAGGAATTTCCTAATATAAACTCAAATTCATTGCTACCGAATTTCAGTATTCTAAGGACTTGCTCTTTTCCATCTACTTTGATTAAAACAGTTCCATCGGTAGATGACCTTGCTATCTCACCAGACAAAAGATTTTTGAGGTCATCGATTTTAATTTGCATTCATGGATCTCCTTCCTTCATGATGGCTTTTCCAAGTTGGCCGCCTAGTGTCATACCTCCTAGTAGCGGTGCTACTAGTGACAGTAGTATTACTAATATTAGTGCTATTAATAGTAGCACCAGTCTTTACGTATTCTGACTGCAAGAGCGCGGCGGCTAATGCAGCAGAGGAAAGCTTCTGTGTGCGCTTCTTAGCATTTTCGTGCATCTTGTCCATCAAATTAAACCTGTCAAGATAATCTGTTGAAAGGTCGCCTTTGATAAAGTTCGGCTCTTCTATCATGGTTTTGTGTAGTGGTATTGTGGTATTAATTCCCTCGATGGTAAATTCTGCTAATGCATTTCTGGTGCGAATCCGTGCCTCTTCAAAGTCCCTTCCCCATGCAATCAGCTTTGCAACCAGAGAATCATAGAATCCTGATACGAGACATCCCGGGTATAAATATGTATCTACCCTAATACCTGGCCCATAAGGTAGGTTGCAGTTGGGAACTGGTCCGACGGAAGGAGCAAAATCATAAAAGGGATCCTCTGCGTTAATTCTGCATTCAATAGCACAACCATGCATTTTTAGCTTATCTTGTTGAAATGGAATTTCTTCTCCTTGAGCAATTGCAATTTGCAGTTTCACAAGATCAATTCCTCCTGTTACCAATTCCGTCACGGGATGTTCTACTTGTAATCTTGAGTTAATTTCGATAAAATAAAAATTCCCATTATCATCACGCAGAAATTCGGCTGTGCCTGCGTTAAGGTAGTTTACTGCTTCGACGGCTCTAACTGCTATTTGGCCTATATTGTCTCTGGTCTTTTGGTCGACAACAGGCGAAGGTGACATTTCAATAAGCTTTTGATGTCTTCTCTGAATAGAACATTCACGTTCAAATAAATGGCGTGAATTCCCATGAGAGTCCCTTATTAGCTGAAACTCTATATGCCTGATCTTTTGAAGATATTTCTCAACAAATAGAGCAGCTTTTCCAAAGGCAGCTTTTGACTCAGCCGAGGCCATCTCGAATTCCTGTCTAAGTTGTTTCTCGTCATTTGCAAACCTAATCCCTCGTCCTCCACCACCAAAAGCTGACTTTAAGAGAACTGGGTATCCTGCAGAATGGGCTATATCAGCTGCCTTTTCAATGTTGTCAACTACTCCGTCGCTTCCTGGAACTGTTGGTACTTTGGCTTTTTTCATTATAGCCTTGCATTTCATTTTGTCTCCTGTCAGCTCCATTGCTTTGCTTTTTGGTCCGATAAAGATGATTCCATTTTTTTCACACAGCTCTGCAAAATTTTCATTTTCTGAGAGAAAGCCATAGCCTGGATGTATTGCATCTGCTCCGATCTGATTTGACAAGTCGATTATCTTGTTCATGTTAAGATAGCTATCCGAGGCAGCAGCTTGGCCGATATGATAAGCCTCATCAGCTCTTTTCACATGAACTGACCTACTGTCTTCGTCTGAATATATGGCAATGGATTTTATATCTAACTCTTTGCAAGCACGTATTACTCTGAGGGCTATCTCACCTCTGTTGGCGACTAGAATGCTTTTGATTTTGTCACTCATTAATAATATTCACCGGTACCACGCTGGTTTGAATTAGCATTAGTATAATAAGCTTGCACATATATCGCCCTTGTTGGTACCTACAAGTTCATGTTGCCGTGTTTCTTAGACGGCCTAGTATCTTTTTTTGTTGCCAGCGATTCAAGTGCACGGATTATCATTGGTCGGGTTTCCATAGGATCTATCACCAAATCAATTATACCTTTTTCTGCCGCTATGTATGGATTCGCAAATTTGTCTCGGTATTCCTTGGCTAGCTTCTTTTTTGTAGAGACCGCGTCTGCTGATTGTTTCAAATCCTTTCGATGAATGATCGTAATAGCTGCTTCAGGTCCTAGCACAGCGATTTCCGCAGTTGGCCATGCAAAATTAACGTCTGACCTTAGATTTTTGCTACCCATCGCGATATATGCGCCACCATAAGCTTTACCTATAATACAAGTGATCTTTGGGACGGTTGCTTCGCAGTATGCATACAAGAGTTTGCTTCCATGTCTAATAATGCCATTATGTTCCTGGTCGCTTCCTGGCAGATAGCCGGGAGTGTCTACAAAGGTAACAACAGGAATGTTAAATGCATCACAAAACCTGATGAACCGTGCTGCTTTATTAGACGAATTGATATCCAGAGCGCCGGCCAAATACATAGGCTGATTTGCAATGATACCTACCGATCTGCCATTAATCCTTGCAAAGCAGACAACTATATTTTCTGCAAATAGTTCATGGACTTCTAGATATTCCTCATTGTCCACTATTCTTTTTATGATCTGCTTAATATCGTATTGTTCGTAGGGATTTTCTGGAACAATACCTATCAGGTGTGGGTCAATCCTGTTAGGGTCGTCCGTGTCCTCGGCTAACAGCGGCTCCTCGATATTATTTTGAGGGATATATGACAAAAGTTTCTTTATTTTGTCCATACAGTCATATTCATTTTTGGCAACAAAATGCGCTACACCGGATTTTGTCGCATGGGTCATGGCTCCGCCTAATTCCTCAAATGACACTTCCTGACTGAGTACTTCCTTTACTACTTCCGGCCCGGTTACAAACATCTGACCTATATGTTCCACCATAATGACGAAGTCAGTCATTGCTGGAGAATACACTGCTCCGCCGGCACAAGGCCCTATACTTGCAGTGATCTGCGGTATCACACCTGACGAGAGAGTGTTCCTAAAAAAGATATCACCATAACCGTCTAGGCTCATCACTCCTTCTTGTATCCGAGCACCTCCTGAGTCAAGTATTCCGATTACAGGTGCTCCTGCTTTCATAGCATGATCCATGACTTTGACAATCTTCTTTGCTGCCATTTCGCCTAGCGAGCCCCCTAGAACTGTAAAGTCATAGGTGTAGATGAAGACTTGCCGTCCATTAATTGTGCCAAATCCTGTAATTACACCATCGCCATAAAATTTCTTTGTGTTAGGATCATCGCTTCTATGAGTAACATATTTATCGATTTCAAGAAAGGAGTTCTCATCTAAAAGGAGATCTATCCTTTCGCGAGCAGTAAGCTTACCTTTAGAATGTTGAGCCTCAATCCTCTCCTCTCCGCCTCCCCCTTCAGCCAGTTTTTTCAAATTGTACAAACGCTTAATTTTATCCTCATGCATGGCTGTGGATTGTATCCCAGACCAGCTTATATAAATTCATTACACCATTCATACTTCATCGTCACTCTGGTATCATATTACAACCACTCTGGTATCCTATTACATGGTGTTTTGGACTAACTAAAGGCGTGTAGGGCCACAAACATCTAGAGCCACTTTTTAATAAAGGCAGCCCTTGAGCATGCATAAATACATATATTAACTAAACCATTTCATTGAAGTACCTCCAGACGGAGAGCTGATGTATTTTATTTGCTTGTTATAATTTATAGTTTTTTACTCCCTCAGCCCGGAACGTCCACCTTTTGCTCGCCGAAAATAGCTCAGTCCAAGATTATAATTTTCAAACAAGGATTCGAGTGTTTCTATTTCAGTTAAAATGGTCTCGATTTTTTCTTTGTTAGATTGAGGATCCTGATTTAGCTTTTGCAACATTTCCTGCTTCTCACTCAACAACTTCGAGACATTTTGTTCATACTCGCTAGACATTTCTTGATTGAAATAAAGAAACATGGTTTTAGATTTTAAGCTTTGCTATATTGTATCCTATACTATATCATGACGGTTTTTGTCTGACAGGTAGATAATAATTCGATATCCCAGAAACACTTTATTTATTATTTGTTGATGAGCGCTTTTACATTTCTCTGATAGTCCACTAGTACGTTCGTATTTTTCTCAAAGTAGGGAAACAGATTTCTCCTTACCATTTCGTTGTACCAATACTCATTGTAGTGGTTTATAGTAAGAAATAGAAATTCTAAGAATGGCAAAATAGGATATTCCTGCGGCAGCATACTTAATGCAATCTTCGCATCATCAGAATAAATCTTGCTTTTCTTTATTGTAAGTTCAAATCCCTTTTTTATGTCTCCAACATTTAATGAATAATATAAAGGCCATGAAGGGATTTTGATCGAACCATTCTTTATTGCGTCCTCGATTTCGTTACCGCAGCCTACGCATTCACCAGCCCTTGCCATGCCTAAATGATAAATGTCTGCAAGGGGTCTGTGATTTAAGGCCATATTTCGACCAGCAGATCCCATCACAGCACGATACTTTTTGTAGCAGGTAATCATACTTTCGTCAGATATCGATTCTGGCTTGTTTTTTAACTTTGAATCAATATACTGTCCGATCCTTGCATCCTTGAATCCATCCTCGAATGCCTTCAATACAGAATCTCCTCCTTCAGATATTTTTCGTCTGGCAATCTCAAGAATATACGGACTCATCAATTTGTAATCGTCTAGGTATTCCAGGTCTTCATCCCTGTCAACTATCCTGTCCATCGGCTCGCTCAAGTCTATTGCAATCATGTGGCCGTCGATAATCGAGTTTCTAGTTTCCAAAGGCATGTTCTCCTTCAGATAATCTGAAGCTCCTTCGAATAAAGCTGTGAATACAGGAAACGTCATCTTTACAAAATTCGAATTCAAAATCCTCCCTACCCTGTCGGCGAGTATCTCGGGTTTTGACAGCCTGGATTTGATATCATTTATCTTTTGTTCATCTAAAGCGAATTCAGCTGAACCTGTCTCCTCTATGAATTTTTTTAGAGTGTTAGAGGGATTAGGATCAGAAACAATAATTTCATGGAGAGATAAAAGATATCGTTTTGTAAATTCAGGGAATTCTTGTTCTGTTTTCTTTTTATATTTATTAAATTGC
Organism: Thermoproteota archaeon; assembly: GCA_046732115.1. GTDB lineage: Archaea > Thermoproteota > Nitrososphaeria > Nitrososphaerales > Nitrososphaeraceae > JAFAQB01. Next base: position 39,205 of record JBKPMK010000018.1, on the reverse strand, counting down.
TTGTATCCTATCTGTCTGAAGAATATCTGCTTCAATATTGCTTTTCCAGATCCAGTGCTCATTAGAGCAGACTTCGTAAAGATAGACTCGTCCTTTGTACTCATTATATCATTTGAGAGCACTCAGCAATTATTTAACTATTGACATTGAATAGATATACGTCGTAATTCAGCCAATCTGAGTGCGCGGTCTGTTAATCAAAAAAATCATGCAGAGAGAAACCAAGTAACACAAGGTCAATTTCTTGTATCTTATATAAAATTGACCTTGTGTAACGTAAATAGAAATTAGAGTTGATTATATATGTTCTCTATTATTATTATTATTATTGTTTTATTCTTTCTTTGTTTCTTTGTTTCTTTCTTTTCTTCTTTTTTTTCGTTATCTACCGTGAAGCCATTGCGATACGCTCCTGCTCATTCTTTTTCTTCACCGCGTGACTTGCCATATCATTACGCGATGCAAGGATAATTTCAGTAGCTAAAGCCTCTTCGATGGCACGAGGGTTAGAGTAAGTTGATTCCTTTACTCCTACGCTTATAAAACGAAGTGCAAGGTCGACCCTGCGTAACGGTGCAACATCCACTGAGACGTGATAAACCACACCACCATAGACAATACGAGTAGTGTCTTCGTTTGGTGCCGAGTTTTCAATGGCTTTTACTAATAGTTCTACAGGATTCCTGCTTGTCTCCAAATGTATGATATCAAGTGCAGTTTTGATTGTATTCAATACCCTCATTTTTTTACCTCCCATTCTACCAGTGTTCTTTGCATACCTTTTGCCAAAATGCATCATATTGTTTGCTAATCTTTCTATTAGATTCACTTCAGCCTTCTTTAACCTTTGATGTTCATGTCTTCCAAAGCTTATAGGAATAACTGCAGAAGGCTTCAGTGATATGGCCCTTTGCAAACCAAGATCCGCTACCTCAATTTTACTAGTATCCCACTTGTTAAATAATAACATGTTTACATTCTCTTTACCCATAATTGCATCTACCTCCTCGGTTTCTCCTTTCTTCCTCGTACCAGCTCATTAAGCGATACACCATTAACTTTGAATACCTGCCATCGTACGCCGGGTATATCGCCCATGGCTCCCCCCATTGAACCACCTATCCCTTCTAATATGACCTCATCATGTTCATCGACGAAATTCAAGGCTCCGTCACGCGGAAGGAACGCTGTGATAGACTTGCCGTTCTTTATCAATTGTACTCTCACACACTTTCTCACTGCAGAGTTAGGCTGCTTAGACTCGATACCAACCTTTTCTAAGACTATACCTCTCGCTTGCGGTGACCCCTCTAGCGGGTTTGCTTTTTTATCCAGCATCAGCATCCTTCGTTTGAAATACTTATTCGCCCATCTAGCTTTTTTCCTTTTTGATCTTAACACACGGCCTGCAAACAGACCTAATGGAGATTTGGCCACTTACATATTCACCTGATCGTTATGCATAGCAGATCTACCCTCACTCATTATAAGAACGTTGGATATTTGGAAGTATCGCTTTGCAAGCAATCTTGCCTTTTCAGCATTTCGACCTTCCCTCCCAACTACGACACCTTTTTTTTTAGCGTCTACGATCACAATAGCCTGTCTCGTCCCATCGATCTTATCATTTAGCCTGATCTCATTTATCATGTCAGTATTTAGTATGTTCCTTATGAATTCAGAAGGATCATCAGAGTACTCGACTAGTTCGACCTTTTTTCCGACTACATTTTGCAGTTGTTTGATAGTCGCTCCTCCCTTTCCTATTGCTAAACCCATTTGACCTTTATTGACAATGAAAATTACTCTATCCATTTTTTCATCTACCACACAATCTCTCGCAATGGCACTTGTAATGCTCTGGAACAGTGATATTAATCGTAATTCGTCAGAAGTTAACTTTATCTTCTCTGTCATCTATTGCAATACCTACCTATAAAACGAAAGTGGTAACCATGGTTTGATAGCACCAAATAACAACAAGTCATGCTGATTCATAAAGTATAATTTAAGTCTTGATGTGATATTATTATTATTATTATTTTGTTGCAAACGATTCGGCTCATTTGGTAGCTCGTTGGTATTTATGATCCTTGGTCTCCTTTAATTGGATGTCTGAGAGTATGGAATTAATCTGCGCATCTGTTCCAGACTTTAAGGCAATTACGTTAATCCTGAATGGCTTGTTGCAGAGCTTTCCAAGTCTAGAGGAATTTCCGTCAAATGGATATATTGGAACATTTTCCTGGTTAGCCTCAGATTCAATCTTCGACCTAAAGTTCGGCGAAATAGTATTAGATAATATAATTAACTTTGATCCTTTTATCGAATGCAGTACTTGCTTGGTCCCACATTTATATTTATTAGCAGCAACAGCGTCCTTAAGTACCTTATCTAATGTCTTCACCATTTATTATTCCTTCACCATCATATAGAGCTCTACCATGCCGGTACCTACTGGAACAGTAGCTCCTACTATAACGTTTTCCGTTACTCCCCTGAGCGTTTCGATCTGACCCTCCAAAGACGCCCTAGCAATAGTTGGGACCGTAATCTCAAACGCGGCTCTTGCTAAAACCGATGTCTTAGTTCCAGCAATACCATGTCGACCGATTTGTTGTAAATATCCTTTTGATGTCATTAGATCCGCTACTAGCATGATATGCCTTGTATCAACTTCAAGCCCTTGTTCTTCTAGTGTATTTGTGATCTCCTTTACAAGAGCAGTACGAGCTGCTTCAATGCCAAGTGTCTGCCAAATTTCATAGACATTATTTGTTGTGATTCTAGACGTATCCACGCCCTTTATTGCTACTATCTTGGCTAGGTTCGACCCTGCAGTTTGAATTACCCATTCCTCGTCTTGCTTTACTATGGTCACTCTTTCAATATCAGGCACACCTTTAACCCTCGTGCTGAGCAATTTGTTTTTTAGTGTCAAAAGTGTTTGAGCATCAGGTTCGTCAGTAGAGGTTATCTTTATCAATAGCTTCTTTTCGTTAAGGGAAGCTTCATACTTCTTCTTAGAGCCCTTGAGTACCTCATAGACTTCTTTTATTTCACAACCACGCTCAGATAGCTTGTCTTCTGATAAATAAAAAGTAAGTATACCGCTATAATCAATATCGGTCTTATCGATCAAGTCACTTACACGAGTCAAAATAATTTCCCTCGCAACCTCGAGTGCCTTTTCTCTAGATACTTTGTAATCATTGTCTAAGTATACATCCATGGTTGGTGTTACTGGTTTCTTCCTGGCATCAACTAATTCTATTAGCCTTGGCAGCCCAAGTGTGACATTTCGTTCTTTTACTCCTGCAAAATGAAACGTCCTAAGAGTCATTTGCGTCCCTGGCTCACCAATTGACTGTGCAGTTACAACACCTACGGCTTCGCCGGGTTCAGCAAGAGCCCTTTCGTTGAGGTCAATCGTTTTTTTCATTACCTTCTCAATTCCCTCTTTGCTTAATCTGTTTTCGAGCAATGCCTGTTCCAAATTATTTCTTAGCCTTGGATTTAGATTATCGGCATATCTTTGTACTATACTTTTAATATCATTTTCCGTAGCCTTTCTGCCCTCGTCGATAACAGATTCGCTTTCAATTAACCTGGAGATATTCACAGCTTCTCCATGGTCACTTTTGGCAGGATCGATTCCATCTTCTCCATAAACATATTGCATAATGTTACCATGTGGATCTCTTACAGTTTGATCATACTCTATCTTTAGATGTTCGAGAGCGTTAATCAACCTCCTCTGCATGTATCCTGATTGTTGAGTTCTAACTGCGGTGTCCACTAAGCCCTCTCTGCCACCCATAGCATGAAAGAAGAACTCTAAAGGACTCAAGCCGTCTCTGTAATTTGATTTTATAAATCCCTTGGCGTCGGGATTTGTGTCATTTGTTTTGAAATGTGGAAGTGACCTATAATGATACCCCTTAAAGATTCTCTTTCCCCTTATTGACTGCTGGCCTAATGCAGCAGTCATCTGTCCAATATTAAGGGTAGAACCTCTAGCTCCTGTCGATGCCATGATAACACCAGAATTATCATCAGGAAATGCTCTGTCTGCAGTTTTACCAGCCCTGTCTCTTGCTCTTGACAATTCGTTTACTATGTAAAGCTCCAGTGCCTCGTCAGGAGAAAGCCCTCTTGTTAGAGGCAGAGTTCCGTCTTTGTATTGCTGGATTAGCTCGTGAACCCTATCATATGCCTTTTGAATAACATCATTAATCTCTGAGTTTGTTTGCTGACTCAGCCACAAGTCAGAGTATCCATACGTAAAACCTATATGCGTTATGTATGTTTTCAGCATTATTAGTATAGAATCGAGGAATTTCCTTGCTGTATCAGTACCATAATCTTTTGCTATCCTATGGAGAACGCTATCAGGTTCCTCTGCACCGATTGAGGCTTTGTCTATAACCCCACTAATCAGTTCCCCATTTTTTATAACCACATCCTTTCCTTCCCTCTTTGCCGCTTTGTTCCATTTTGAGGTGATTATAAAGTTGAAATCGTTAGGGAAAAATAGCGAAAAAAGCTGCTTTCCAGAGTACAATTTTGAGCCGTCTTTTACTATCTTTGGTTGGGGAAGTGCTCCTCTGTAACCGCCTATCAATGCCAGGTTGGCAAATTCCTCTCTGGTAAGTGTGGTGTCGTCTCGGGTTAATATGAACGCCCCAGTAATAAAATCTCTAATGCCACCTATAATCGGCCCGCCGTATCTTGGCGAAATTAGTTGGTCTTGAACTCTCATCAAAAGCGCTGCCTCCGCTCTCGCCTCTTCGCTTTGAGGAACATGAAGATTCATTTCATCTCCATCAAAATCTGCATTATATGGAGGACATACAGCGGGATGAAGTCTGAATGTTCGGTACGGTAGTACTCTTACATAGTGTGCCATAATTGACATCCGGTGAAGGGACGGTTGCCTATTGAAGATTACTATATCTCCGTCTGACAAGTGCCGTTCTACCATATATCCAGGCGCTAATGATTCTGCTACAATCTTTCTATCGGTAACATAATCCAATCTAATTTTTACCCCATCAGGCCGGATTATGTAATTTGCGCCAGGATATATGTTCGGTCCATTGATAACCAATTTCTTGAGTCTATCGAGATTCCACTGCGAAATAGTCTCCGGAATGGTGAGCTTTTTTGCAACATCCACTGGTACGCCAACGTTTGAAATCATTAGGTTAGGGTCTGGAGAAATTACAGTCCTACTAGAAAAGTCGACTCGTTTACCTGACAGAGAACCTCTAAATCGGCCTTCCTTCCCTTTTAATCTCTGGGTTAAAGTCTTAAGTGGTCTTCCTGATCTGTGATGTGCTTGCGGTATTCCAGATACCTCATTATCGAAGTACGTCGTAACATGATACTGAAGGAGATCGACAAGATCTTGAACAATTAGAGGTGGGGTTCCTGCTTCCTTACTTTCTTTCAGTCTTTGGTTTACCCTGATAATGTCTACAAGCTTGTGTGTCAAATCATCTTCCGATCTTATCCCGGTCTCTAATATGATAGAAGGCCTTACCGTGACAGGAGGTACTGGAAGAACCTGTAACACAAACCATTCAGGTCTCGCCGTGGTAGGGTTGTAACCTAGGACTATCAGATCATCATCAGGAATATGGGCTAACCTTTCTCTGATCGTAATTGGCAAAAGCCTATTTTCTCCAGCGTCTGTCTTTTCTACGAAAATAGTCGGTTTTGTAAAAACTATGTCATATTGATCCTTCTTACAATGAGGGCATACTTTAACTTTCTTTGCTTTTTCTATGATTTCGTCTTTAGCATTTTCGAGGGTGATTACAGCATATGCGGCTTTGCTATCTCTGAGAGCCTTATATTTCGAGAGCTCTTCTACCTTTAATTTTATGCGATTACATGATCTGCATGTAATTAAGAGAAGTTTATGTATGTCATCAACAAATGCAATATGCAGCACCGGCTCTGCCAATTCAATGTGGCCAAAATGGCCAGGGCATTTTACACTTGTATTACCGCAAGTGGAACATTTTTGGCCAGGTTCTAACGTGCCCAGCCTATTGTCCATAAGACCACCCTGAACGGGCATCCCATCTTCGTCGTACGTCTCTGGAGCCGTTATTTCTGCTACGCTAAATTTACGAATTTCTACAGGTGACCATACACTAAACTTTATACCATCGAGAATTTTTATTGATTCTTCCAACTTTTCTCACTCCACGGAATATTCTATTATACCTTCTCCCTAACTAGCAATCGTGGTGCAACGTTTAGGCTCATCATTTCCTGCAAGAGCAATTTAAAGGCGTAAGCAATTACTACAGACGAAATTTTTGCCTTCTCCCCGCAAACTCGGCAGATATACCTTCGTTGTTTAATGTCGTAATACGACAACAAACCGCAGCGTTCACACACGTTTACCTCCGCCTTGTCGGATTCTTCTAGTAATCTATCTTTCAACATCATCGAGGCACCATATGCAATAAGACAATCTCTTTCCATCTCTCCAAACCGGAGTCCTCCCCCACGAGCTCTTCCCTCAGTCGGCTGCTTTGTAAGCATTTGAACTTGACCCCTAGCTCTGCTATGGATTTTGTCAGCCACCATATGATGTAGCTTTTGATAATACACGACGCCTATGTAGACATCAGCCGGAAATTTCTTTCCAGTCCTACCGTCATACATTATTTCTTTCCCTGTATATTTCAATCCATACTGCTCCAGTGCACCCTTCAATTCATCTAATTTCTCACCTAGAAATGCAGAACCGTCTACTATTCTACCGAGCGCCGAGGCGGCCTTTCCTCCAACAGACTCCATGAATTGACCTACTGTCATCCTAGACGGAAATGCATGAGGGTTTATCATCACATCAGGAACAATCCCATCCTCTGTATACGGTAGGTCTTCCTGACTAACGAGCATTCCGATTACTCCCTTTTGCCCGTGCCTAGATGCAAATTTATCGCCAATTTCAGGAATTCGCATATCTCTCACTCTAATTTTATACATTTTTCCTCCTTCAACGGATTGAGTCATAATTACTGAATCCACGACGCCATTTTCGGATGGTCGAACGCCAACTGACGTATCCCTGCGATAAGGTCCTTTGACTTCGAACTCTTTATACTCCTCCATAAATCTGGGGGGAGAAGTTCGTCCGATCAGTATGTCACCACCTGCTACCACAGATTCTTGCATAATTGCACCATCTTGCTCAAGAAGACGATAGGCTTTTTCTCCCCTGTAGCCCCTAATATTAGCATCAGAAGGTGGAAGTTCAAAATTATCTTTCATTCCACCAGGGTACTGTTTCGCTTCAGCTTCATAGACCCTGTAGAAGAAAGTTCTGCCTATACCCCTGTCAATGGAGGATTTATTAAAAACTACAGCATCTTCGATATTATAACCTTCGAAGGGCAGAACGGCCACAACGCAATTCTGACCAGTCGGACGGTCGTCTAGGCCTAGTAGGCTAATCGCCTTAGTACTAACCATTGGAACCTGTGGATAAAGCATGAAGTGTTGTCTTACATAAGTACTAGCATTCATCAGAGGAGTAGAAAATCCTAGACTCTGCTTTGCCATAGCACTCTCGTAAGTGTTTCTAGGTGACTGATTATGTTCAGGATATGGTATAATCGAAGCTCCAACGCCAAGAATTGCAGATGGGAATATTTCTAAGTGAGTATGAGACTTATCGATTTTTGCAGGATCCATTGCTACATAGCAATTCTCCTCTTCGTTTGCGTCAACCATTTCGACCATCCCCATATACAGAAGGTCTGTCCATGAGAGGAACTTCTTTGCGACTTTTTCTATTATTTCGGGGTTCATCAATACTTTGCCTTGGTCAACCACCACAAGCGGTCTTAGTACTCGACCGGCATTACAACTAATGTATAACCTCTTAGTGGCATTATCATTCAATGACGAATATAGATAAATCCCAATGTGAGGATGAATTTTTCCGGTTCTTCTCATCGCCCTCAATGTATCAGATAGATGCTGTCCGTCTTCAGCATAGCCTATTAATCGCCCATCCACGAAAGTCCTAGTTCCAATACTTCGTATCCTATCATTAGCCTCATCAACTTGCTCGACCCCTTGTTCATACAGCTTCTCCACAATTTCGGCAGATGCGACACTAACTGAAATTATGGCTGAGAGCGCCAAATTTTTCACAAGGCCACAATTTGATCCTTCAGGAGTTTCTGCCGGACAAATCCTGCCAAAATGTGTAGCATGTAAATCTCTTGCTTCGAAATTTGGCTGACTTCTGCTTAGCGGAGACTGTATTCTACGTAAATGACTTATAGTTGACATATAATTTGTTCTATCCAGCAGTTGCGTCACACCTACCCTACCTCGACCCCAATTGCCCGTCGCAATAGCGTTGTTTAGCTTATCTGAAATAATACCGGGTCTAACCGCTGCAGCTACTGCATTAATACCCCGCTTCTGTCCAGATCTTTCCAGCTGATATTTCATATCCCTTATTAAGTTCCTAAATGCCGTTCTAAAAAGGTCAGCTAGCATCTGTCCGCCGAACTTGATAACCTTGTTGCCGTAGTGGTCTTTGTCATCCGGCTCAATCCACTGTAATTTTAATTCAATCAATTTGCTGGATGCTTCCCCAAGGAAAAGCGCCTTTTCGTGCCTATTGTCGGGATTTTTACCAAGGTGTGGCAACAGTCCCCAATCAAGCAAAGTTTCAGCCCGCTTTATCTGGAATTCCTCCAACATTCCTGGAGCGATCCTTTTACTGATATATATGATCGCATCTCTACTTGTAATTATCTCACCTGCTTTTTCGAACGATGGCTCTAGTTCATCTTGTATCGCGCCATTTAGTGATACGGCATTAGCAATGTCCTTATCAGATTCTAAGCCTAAGGCTCTGACTAGAGTTACCAAAGGGATGTCCACTGGAGAGCCAGGAATTTTTGCTGCCACGGAACCATCAGACCGCATTATGAGCTCAAGCTTGGCCCTATAGCCTACTATAGAGGAATATACTTTGGCTTTGTAGACCAAGCTTCCTGTGGCCTCCTCCGTATCGACAATAATTTTATTATACGAAAGGTCTTCCAGGCCAACTATTACTCTCTCAGAGCCATTAATTACAAAATAGCCCCCTGGGTCGCGTGGATCTTCTCCTACTTCGATAAGTCTAGTTTCAGGCAAATTATGCAAAATACATGCATTTGATTTGACCATAACAGGCATATCGCCTACATGTATAAACCGGGATTCGAGTATCTTACCATCCTCTATAATGCTACATTCAAGCATTATAGGCGATGCATACGTAAGATTTCTAAGTCTAGCTTCCATAGGTGCTACGTGTGTTATAGAACCATCCAATTCCATAATCCTTGGTTGTTGTAGCTTTATCTTACCTAACCTTATTTTGTATGGGTATTCAGCAGTCTCCACTTCGACCTCTCCAACTTCATCAATAATGCTTTGGAGTCCGCGTTCCATAAACTCGTTATATGAATTCAGATGCTGTCGCGCAACACCCTCTCTTCTCAAAATATCATTAATTATTGGCCACATTTCTAAAAAAGTAGATGTCATAAGAATACCTATCCCTCTACGACGTATCGGTAATATACACTTTCACCCGCAGTTGGGCTCTTCCTCGTAATCTTAACTACATCTCCGGGTCTTACATCTAAATCTTGGAGGCCTTTGTCAGTCATCATTATGTATGGTAGCTGGCTGGGCTTCGTATTGTATTTCTTTAAAATTTGCTCTGCCTCTTGCTTTTTCAAAATTTCATGTTTTGGTTGATAAACATGGTTCGTTATTTTTATTATTTTCTTTTCTGTAGACATTTGTTAATCCCTCCTGCAATCTGTTCTAATTCAGAATACTTTTTAACTAATAACAAATCCTCTATCAAGTTAGAACGATTTTTTATTATTCTGACCATATATAAGTATAAGTATTTTAGCCGAAGGCGCTTATATCAATAAATATTACTTAAAGGTTAATCACTGCCATTATATGCTGTCTTTAAATAAACCAAAAAATACAATAGAAGAAAGAATTGTTCAGTACAACCAAAAGCAAACAGTAATGCAAATATAGAGTTGTTACATCGTGATGAAAATCATGAACGCTAAAGTTTGTGAGCCAAGAATAGTTCTTTTCTTATGTTCTCTGATATCGATTCTCAGCATTACACCCGCTTTGCCAGCGTTTGGCGAAGTAAGATTAGATGATGGCAACAATATATATCAATTAACGATAGCTGATAAGAATTATCCGATCAAATATCAGATTACAGGTACAGGTAATAGAGTCAACAATATTTCGGCTGAGGCAGACAACACAACTCTTCTAGTAAATGTTCTCTCACAGTCAAACGGGAGATTATCCATTGAGCTTCCAAGGAATATCATTGACTCTAAAAAAGAAGGAGATCTTGATGATCGATATATCGTCTTCCAAGACGGTCAAGTCACAAGTGCTGAAGAGATCGTGACAAATAGTCAAGCCAGGACACTAGCTATCGATTTCGACAAAGGTATAGGTCAGATAGAAATATCTGGTTCAAAGATAATGCCAGAATTTGGAGCCCTTAGTGCCCTGGTCTTTGCCGTTTCAACGGCAGCTATGATTGTGGTGCGCATGAAATTACGCAAATCCTAGTACTAATACAAGAATCCTAACTCCTTTTTTATCCCAGCGATGTAACTTGTGAATTGACATAAATCATAGGCGGTTGGGAGGTCCTTTTGGTTATAGAATAAAGGTTAAACGTTAATCTGCTCAATTAAAACCTTCACGGTACCAACATCAAGGTCCAAATGTTCTGCAATAATTTCCTCTGAAACACCAGACTCGTAAAGATTTCGCAATATCTGCTTTTTCTCGCTATTTATAATGTCATGCGGCGGATAAAATAGAACACTTGCCTCAACTATTTTGAGATAGCCGGACACTTTGCCTACTAGATCCTCTACATTCACAGAATCATCAGTCGAAAAGACAAGTATATGTTCTTTAATGGGAAGGCTAAAAAGCTTTACTTTCTCATAGCTATAAAGGATGTATTGCAAACTACCCAACTCAGGAGTGAAGATTTGCCTAAGATCTACAATGTAAGCGGTCTGATTGAAACTCATTTGCGTATTTTTTTCGTTAAGATACGCCTCTATCCCTTCCCTTAAGGTGCTAGCATAGATTCGTCCAGATCTATCAATTATGCCTGCAAATCTGATTCTGCCATCTAGAGAAATTATATTGGTTGAAAGTTCGTCAGGCTTCATATATATAACTAATATGCCTTATCAATATATATACACATTTTCTAAATATGCTGCTCCACATAGCAAGTATCGCATGCGTCGTTATCCAACTTGGTTAACCGTTTTGATTACAAAGCCCAGATAAAAATTGACTCAAATCGGTGAGATAGTCACAAAGCTATAGATAACCGATGGCAGCTTTCTGGAGTCAAGTTCGCTCGCAATGCAAATTATTGTCCGTCCGTCTATTTAAATAACCAATCCTGCTGAATTCATTTGGCACGCAATTTGAACTCAAATGTACCTAGCGATTATTTAATTATCTGTCCTAGCAAATGGTCTATGCCGTGGCTGCTTAGGCAGCGCCTGCGGACAAATCTGATCGGCAAGAGAATTTATTGTTACAAGAGGATAAAATCTACTCAAAAGCTGGCTCTTTCTCTTGCTGAGACGAATTCAACTTCAGGATTTGATGGTACAATTGTTATCGCCGAGCGTCAAAGAAATGCAACGGGGAGGGCTGGGAGAAGATGGATTTCACCTGCTGGGGGCATATGGCTTTCGGTTATCTTAAATCCGAATTTGTTAAGCTCGCAGAGTATGCTAATCATGTTCCTTTCAACATTAAGCGTGTGTGAAGTATTAAAATCGGAAACAGGATTGAATCCAAAAATAAAATGGCCCAACGATGTGATCATAAACGGGAGGAAGGTATGTGGTATTCTCGTTGACATTGCGGCAATAAATGAAACGGTTTGCTATGCTGTCATAGGTCTAGGAATCAATGTTAATAACGAGCCCGCGAAAATAATTTCAGAATTATCTAAAATCAAGGACAACTGCTTTTATGGTATTACCTCAGTTAAGAAAGAATTAGGTGGGTCGAATGCAAGCATAGTTGACATTACAGGATCCCTCATCGGAAAATTGGACTATTATTACCATCAATTACACCAAGGTTTTGACCATGATATAATACAAAAATGGAAGTACTGGTCAGAGTATTTCAATAAAGCAGTACTAATAAAGGAACACAATAGGGTTTTTGAAGCTACGGTCGAAGATATCGATGTTAGTGGAGCGTTCATTGTGAGAACAATTGATGGAAAGACACGAAAAGTTTTTTCCCAGGACATTGTATTACAAAGAAAGCATACCATGCATTGATTTACTAGCACGAGCTAAAGTAACCTCAAACTAGGTTTAGGAGCTTTGATCCGTTTTTGTAAGCAAAATGAACGTCTTCAAATAGCCATAAAAATTTTGCCTTTCCTATAGTAAAATTCATATAAAATGCGTATTATAGCGTAACTGCACCGTTTTTTTGATGTCTTCTTTATAACTACGAAATTACCTGCCAATATCGTAGAGTATTTTATGCTACTTACGTGGAGTTAAACTTGTTATTGAAACTGGCTGAAAGTCTTCAACATAGATTCTAATAAACGGAATTTTGTGTTGTACATTAGTGTGACCGCAAAAATGAAAATTGGCCAAATAATTGTGGTAGTTAGCTTGAGTGTCGCAAGTGCAGGGATTTTACTTGTTGCGGCTTCGGGCATAAATGCGTCGCATCCGTTTGTATGCATTTTTGATTGCGGGTTCCTTCGGGTTAGCCTCGGGAATCTTTATTACGATAAAGAAAGCATCGTGGCAGGAAATATTTAACAGTACATATATTTTTTTAAAAACTTCGGCCAAGAAAGGCGTAGCCTATTTCAATACAGGTGCTTTTAGTACAAGAAGAGCTTCCATTACCAAACGCCGCGATTTGATCTCAGAAAGGCTAAGTGAACTACAGAAAGAAAGAAATGAATTCATAGCTGACCCGAGATTCGAAGAGAAACGCGAACTTACTGAGGACGAATCGAGCTTCGATAAATGAACGCAGCTGGCATCTTCCACATTAGTAGTAAGGTTCTTGCATTAGCCTAAACTTGAAATTCAGAATAGTTCTATCCGCACTATAATATAGAGATCAGTCCCTAGCCCTCCGTACAAAGCCCTGCGATAAAATGGATGTTCTGAATAAATTTATTCTGACAATCCTGAACCTAGCTCTAATATCTTTTCATACCAAGACTTTGCTTTAACTATTCCACTTGCAACTAGAATTCCTATTACTCCTAAATCAACTGCACTTCGTACATCGCTCTTATCAACTATTCCTGCTCCACAAATAACTCTAGTCGATTCTGAATTTGCAGAGACTAGTTTCACAGTATCCAATATAACTTTAGGATTTTCTTTTGATACTGCTTTCCCTGAACCGATCAATTCAGGGGGTTCGATCGCAATAAAGTTAGGATTTAACCTCGCTAGTTCTGCAGCCTCGTCTGGCGTTCTAGCACACACGACGGAAACCATATCCAATTTTCTTAACGTTTGGACTAGGCTGCGAATAGTTTGATACTCTAAACGATGCTCGCTATGATTTAAGATCGAACCTGATGCACCAAATGATCTTGCTAGTTCCGGTATAAAGAATCCTGTTGACTGACCGGCTTGCATATCGTCGAGGTGCTGGCAGAACACAGGAATATCCAAATTTTGTGCCACCAAAGACAGTGATGGTGGGGGCGGCGCTACCACAGTTTTAACCTTCAGCATATGCGCAGCCTTTTGAGCCGCCATCGCTAGTTCGAGAGTGTTGTCTGAGGAGAGCTCGAGATAATTTTTAAAGTTGATTATGAGCAGACGCTTCAGCCCCTTTGTTTTATTTGATTAATCAGCGATGAAATTATTGTCAGGCATCTACTTCAAGTCTCTAAATTTTTCGTTAAGTTTATCAATTCTTGCTTGATATCCTTTATTATATTCCAATTCCTCCGGGACAAGGGTAGCCGGATGTATAAATCCCTGATTTCTCATCATCATTGCTCTTTCGGCAGCCCACGTTCTCTGTAGATCCCAATCGGCTGTACCAAAACCGTCATGTGGGCCAGTTAACTTTCCCGCATGCATACTAAAAACCAAGCAAGAAACAATTGGTATCGAATAATTAAGACTCGCCGCAGAATTCAATTTAACTGGCATAAGTGGTAGGTGATGGCTGCCCCTGGTGTTACCGGCCACATAATGCGGATCATTAAATGCACTTCCCGCCTCCTCGGTAGCAGGAAAGTTTTTCTGAGTCCTTACTATAGATATGGGATCGTCCTTCCCGACATACGTGCCTGCAATGTTGTGTAACCTGTCAGTTGATGAAGAAAGGATTTGTTCTCCATCAGAGGCGAGCACGGAATGCACAACGAAGCGTCCAGGATACATAAGCGCCGCTTCTAACTCTGCCTTTTCAGCCCACAGCTTCAGATCCGCAATTTTACCCGACATGACATCCAAAATCCTGAACGTAACGCCTGATGCAAGGTTTTCGTTAATTAATAATCCTGTGTTGCTTCTGCTATCGACAAATATTCGCCAGAATGGGAAATTAAACGCACCAGGTTCTGTCTTATCTGCAGCAAATACACAAAAGACTTCGCTTGGTCGTTCCTCTATATGCATTTCTGCGACTCCGGGCCCAAGTCCTTTTATATTGCCTGAAAAGGCATCCTTGAGCAGGTCTTGGCCGGCTCCATATAGACCCTGCTCTTTAGCAAGTTTGGTTCCTTCTGTGAACGCATCCCACGCCAACTGGTGGATTTTCTCATTTTCAATACCAAGTGTATGAGTCATGACAATATGAATATCGTCGCCGGTGTAACCAACATAATAGTCAATGAGCAGACCTTTTGCTTTCGTTCCGATGTAACTTTTTACAACCTCGAATAGCTCGTCGCTTGGACGAGTATGGCCACCAATTCCCCCGATGTCTGCCTTAATTGCCGATAATGTTATACGCATAACGTGAATTCATTAAACACGCTTTAAAAATATTCTGATATCTGGTCTAATTGCTTTGCTAAAAGGGACTTTTTGTATATTAATGTTTCAGTTGCTTCGCTAGGTGTTGATCCTATGCATAATCAACATAATACTTGTACCGCTTTTCCACTTCTTTGTTATTACCAGAAAGTATCCGTTCAATCTCCTGTTGCAGCAGCCGGCTGGCATAGCTCCTAAAATTGTCTGATTCTTGGCCAGCTGGATATACGGAGAGGGTATAGTTAAAATGTTTCATAAATTCGACTACCTTTGATCTAAATTCTTCTATCGAGGGGTGATTAACCTTTTGTAGCTTGAACCAGGTTGTTGCACAGGCAGTAGAATATATCTTTGCGAGATCTTCTACTAATCTTTCAATTTCAAAGAAGTCTGGCATATAATACGAGTTGACATTGACTATTAAAACTATTTGGAAACTTGTGGGTACCTACGGAAATCGAATACATGCATGAAATGGAGTATTTGTTATAAGCACGTAATTGAGCAGGGTTTAAAAGAAGATCCAAAGTTAAATACGTATTATACGTATGAGTATTAGGCTATAGGTAGACAGTTCTACCACGTGATCACAACAAGTCATATTTAGGTGTGCAATATACTGAATAAATAATTGACAACAAATGCAGAGAACTTGCGGTTAAATAATACACTATCTATGCATGGAAGCTTTAACAAACATGCAGAGTTTCGGGGAGCGCACAATACCAAGATATGGGTCGAAACGTATGGATGTGCGGCAAGTAAAGCAGATTCTGAAATGATTGCAGGCCAGTTGAAAACAAATGGCTACGAATTGGCCGATTTTGAGGAAGATTCATCTTTGAATATAATTGTAACTTGCTCAGTCAAGGATGCAACTGAACACAAAATGCTGCATAGAATACAAGAATTATCTAAAACCAAAAAACCTACAGTACTTGCGGGATGCCTGCCAAAGGCGGATAAAGACAGAGTTGAAAATATGTTTCCATCGGTTAGCCTGTTGGGACCTCAATCTATTGACAGAACTATAGATGTAGTAAAATCTGCCCTCGCGGGCAACAAAATCGCTATTCTCGATGACTCTACATCTAATAAGATCAATATTCCTAAGATACGACTCAATCCGATTGTCGGAATAGTTGAAATTGCAACAGGATGTATGAGCGAATGCACTTTTTGTCAGACCAAGTTAGCCAAAGGAGAAATAAGGAGCTATCCTCCTGGAGAAATTCTAAGACAAATAAAACATGACTTACAAGACGGATGTAAAGAGATATGGTTGACTTCTACAGACAATGGCTGCTATGGAAAGGATATAGGATCAAATATTGCAGAACTGTTAGAACTATGCTGTGGTGTTGACTTGCATTACAGGTTGAGGACGGGCATGATGAATCCGATGCATCTTAGCTCCGTAATCAAGGATCTAGTGGAAGTCTATGAACATAATGAAAATATCTACAAGTTTTTGCATATTCCTGTCCAGAGCGGAAGCGACAGAATATTAAGGAAAATGAAGAGAGGTCATAGCGTCAAAACCTATAGAGAAGTAGTGAATGCCTTCAGGTCACGGATTCCTGAAATTACGATCGCTACTGATATAATTGTAGGCTTCCCCTCTGAAACGGAGGACGACTTTGAAATGACTCTGCAGCTGATAAGGGATACGCAGCCTGACGTAGTAAATTCGTCAAAATATAGCGCTAGACCCAAAACAGCAGCAGCAAATCTCAAACAACTAGGATCTGATACGATCAAGAGGCGCACAGATAGACTTCATCGCTTGGTAAAGGAGATTAGTAGTACACGAAACAGTATGTGGATCGGATGGCAAGGAGATATAATCGTCGATGAATTAAATAATAACAGTATAATTGGAAGAAATTATGCATACAAATCAGTAATGATTTCTCCTTTGTCTTCTACTCAACCCAGTTTTGGTCAAAGCAGAACATGTTCACTTGGTACCGAAGTTGAAACCCATATATACGACTACTCAGATTATTCCCTAAAAGGTAATCCCATAGGCTAGAAAAAGTAGCTCAATCTTTTTGCACCCTTTAGATACTAATATGTAATCATCAGATCTTTTAACTGAACCGTGAATTTAGAAAGAAGGGGAGACTGACCATAGCTAATAGTGATAATCAGGATTATCTACGGTTCAAACAACCGGTCTTAGCTGTTGGCATTGGGGGCGTGGGTATTAAACTTGCAATTAATTCAAGTAAACGACTTGACTGCAAATGTGTTCTGATTAGCAACGATAAGAAAGATTTAGACGATAATTATTTTTCCATTCTGATACACTCGGACGTATGTATCAACTTATCAAGCTACAGGCTCCGGTCGCTGGCAGAATCGTCAGCCAAGATTATTAAGTCGGCTATCGAGGGATTTAAGACTGTAATAGTATTTGCCAACCTTGCAGGTAGATC
Organism: Thermoproteota archaeon; assembly: GCA_046732115.1. Classification (GTDB taxonomy): domain Archaea; phylum Thermoproteota; class Nitrososphaeria; order Nitrososphaerales; family Nitrososphaeraceae; genus JAFAQB01. Next base: position 21,636 of record JBKPMK010000018.1, on the reverse strand, counting down.
TGGAACTGCGATTGCTCCGATCGTATGTAGAGAAGCAAAATCGACTTATAATAACACGACTCTCTCTATAGCAGTTATGCCTTTTAGGTTCGAAAAGGACAGGATATTCCAGGCAGGAGTTTCGCTAAGCAGGGTACAGAAGTACTCTGATTCGACTATAATACTGGATAACGATTCGCTTTTGGAAAATAATCCAGATTTATCGGCTGAACAATGTTATCAAGTGAGTAATGACGCACTTTATGATGTGATATCTTCATCTTTCGAGCGACATGTGCAACCTGACCTCAGCTTGTTGTGCACTAGCAGACCCAATAAATTGGATGCAGAATCTTCTGCTAAAGAGTCTCTAAGTATGTTATCTGGTAGCGTAGATTTAGGATCATCAAAAAAGGTGATCTTACATATGATAGGAGGACAGAGGTGGCACCTTAGCACCGTGAATTCTGTCGTAAACAATTTACACAGAATCTTGGAAAATGATACATTTGAAGGCATCTCAACCTATCTTTCAGATTCTAATGAAACTAAGACACATCTTATTGCCTCAGTTGCAGGTAAGACTAAATTTGACAACTATGATCCCTTAGCACAGATTATCCCTGTGGAAAATGTATTAGACTGGGATGAAATGGATTCCTCTCCAGAAATAGAAATAGCTATCCCAAATTTGGAATAATGATACAACAATCTCATACGGATAGTCAAATGAAGAGAAGTATGAGATTTTAGAACACAATTGGAATAGAAATATTTTGTGCGAACAAACGAGCAGTACTGAAAAGTATGATAGGTAATACCTGTCCAGTAAACCTAAAAACGATCGTCTGTATGAAGCAGTTTCATTAGCTAAATTACGGTAAATGATATTAGTCGATCAACTATACACAAAAGGGAGAAAGATATCGCAGCCATTCCTATTTTTACTAGTGTAAGCTTCTTCAATTTTCAGTAATATTCTTCTTCGGGCCGTGCTATTGAAGTTTTATCCAAAGCTGCGGCATGCACAACCACGGTGTGTATGCCGATGAATATATATTATTTAATAAGTTAATCTACTTCCAGCTACCTAAACGTTCTTTAAGAATAGCCTCATTTTGCAACTATTTGTGGGCTGACAAAGCATGTTGACTAGTATTAACAGCTGTAGGAATTTGGACATATTGATAGGTGAAGATGAGTTCGATATTGCACTGCTTTACAAGATAGCCTTAGAGAAGCGGAATCACAAAGTTTCTATCGCATATAATGGAGAGGAATGCTTAAATAAATATCATGAAAGGTTTCAGTACCTCAGATTCAAGCGCCTTTATTCTAACAGTGGAGACATATTGCCTTTCGACGTGGTTATTTTAGATCACAAAATGCCTAAAATTGACGGAGTACGAGTAGCACAGGAAATCCTGGCGGTAAATCCTCACCAAAGAATAATTTTTGCGTCAGCATACGTTAGAGAAACTCTGCTAGATTCCGTGAAAAGGCTAAATCAAGTTGTCGAGATTATGGAGAAGCCCTTTGGAGTGAATGCCCTAATTGATACCATAGATGACAACACAATATATTCTGAGTTAGGACGGTTCAATGTAGATTTGGACGTGATAAAAGCTCTCAGTCCTACCCATGAGCAGATTACGGATCTGTTAGAAAGGCTGCGTAAACTTAGACAACCAAGATAATATTAGCTCAGCTGGCTTGCTTTGATTTTAATTTTGTCATATTGACATCCGGGAATACTTGTGTGATGGCATGTCTGTCAATTAAATATAAGATTACGACAAATATTTCTCAAAAGAATATGAATCTGTCCCCGAACGGTAGTAGTATTTGAGAAGTTATTTTTTGCTCATAACTATAACGATGTGTTGGGTGAATATAGTAGGACCGTTTAAATAGATATAGAGCGAAAGTCGTCTCCTCATGCAATCATCAATAATGTGTCTAACTTGTAATAAAGATTCACTGATAACGGATCCCGATTCCGGAGAGGTAATTTGTAGCAACTGTGGTCATGTAGTGACTGATCGAAATAATGAAAATCGACCAGAATGGTGCCGTGTTTTGTCTAGTCCTGGACAGCACATCGCAAACAATAGAAATAGAACAGGTATGCCAACATCGTTGGCCAGACATGATATGGGACTCGCCACTATAATTGGAAGGATAAATGTTGACGCTAGTGGACACGCATTGGATCCAGCAATGCGTACTACCATGGAGAGGCTACGAGTATGGGACATCAGGACACAAATAAGAAGTTCCACAGACAGAAATTTAAAGAACGCTTTCAATCAGCTTCAAAAACTAAGGGATAGATTAGCGATCTCTGACGTGGTAGTCGAAAAAACTGCCTATTTGTACAGAAAAGCTCAAGAGAGGGGATTGGTACGTGGTAGAACTATCCCTGCAGTACTTGCAGCGGCTGCATACGTTGCATGTAGAGAGATGGGAACTTCGAAAACATTAAAGGACATCGCCATGGCTGTCGATATCAGGCGTAAGGATTTATCCAGAACATATAGACTCTTGATTATAGAGCTTGATCTCAAAGTTCCAATGTCAGATCCTATCAAATGTATTGCTAAAGTCGCCAATAAAGCAGGGCTGAAAGAGAAAACGAAACGACAGGCAATCGACATAATGTATGAGGTCTCGAAGAGAGGAATAACAGCTGGTAAAGATCCAATGGGATTAGCTGCGTCTGTACTATATTTATCGAGTTTCGATGTAGGGGAACGCGTAACACAGGCGCAAATTGCAGATGCTGCAGGAGTAACAGAAGTTACTCTAAGGAATAGGTTCAAAGACTTGAAGGGCAAATTGCAATTGTTAAACTAGCCAAGAAGAAGCATCGTAGTTACCTATTTTGAACGAATCTGTTGTATTTAGTTCATAGTATAATAAATATTATGGTGAGCATATATAGGAATAATGGCTCGCCTTATTGTAGAATCTTACCGAAATATGTCTGTCAATTCGATTTTGGATGATATCGCAAAAAAATACAAGATTGATACAATGAAAGATCACTTAAAACAAGATTTGCCTGTCAATGAAATCAAGTTCAAATATAGAACATACTCCGAGTGTGTAAAGATGCTATATAATAGCGTTGGTGTATCAGAGGCTAGAATTTGACTTGCTAATTAAAACTGTCTTAATATTGCGGTAGTCACTTTTGCTATGTGTTGAGGTTAACAAATTAAGAGGTTCACTCAGTTTGAAATACCCTAGAGAGCGACTTTATCTCGAACACGTCTGTCTATTGGGGGCCAACTTGAATACGATCTGTTAATGATTCGCTCTATCATGAAACTACAGCAGCGAGCGGATATTTCTAAGTACCTAGTTGTTTAGATTTTTTGCGTGTAGATCTTTAAAAATACTTTCGAAGCCCTGCACAGCAGGTCTAGGTTTGTCCTGAATGGGATCTTGAGTTAACCCAGATTGTTTGTAAAGCTTGTATATCCATTCCTTGCCCCCTTTACTTCGCAATAGCTTTCCTTTTTTCTGGTATCTCGACAAATACGTTGCGATTACATCAAGCTTGATTGGTTCGTTGTATTCATCGGTGTACATCTCCAATATATCAGTTGAAGTAAAACTTGTAAAAGGGAATTTACTTTCTACAATCCACCAAATCTTTGAGGATAGTGAGTTTAGGTTTTGTTGTAATTGGTTGGGCGTATGATAATTATTAAATTCAGTTGGCTCTGACTTTCCGTCATTTATGGCTTCCATGAGTTCCATTACTTTCATTACCTTTTCTTTTGACATATTACCCTCTAGTGAAAGGTTATATTTGTCACCTTCCGCGTCCTCAACTTCTATCTTGATCTTTTTCTTACCTAAGCTCAACTATCCAAGCTCAACTCAGATTTTATAGATTATCATAATCACGTCGTAACTTAACGGAGCTAGTACATAGTATGTTAACAAAAAGCTAAATAATTGTTAATCAGCCACTTTGAATTTGGTAATATGGTTAGTCCAAAGACTACTATGCTTAGACCTCATTTAAAATCATTTATCTACCGGGAGCAGTACGGATACAGCAATGGAAAGAATGCGACGTACAATTGCAATTTGTTGGATTGTAATTCTTTTCTAGTATGTGGTCTATTGAATGTTGGACAAAAGATGGCTACCAATGAAAATAACGAAGATGCCGCAGTTAGAGCAAGGAAAGCTGTTCAATTCAACGAAAGATTCAATGTTCCGGAACAAACTGAAAAGGAAGAAGCAGAAAGTCATGGCAAGGCCGAGGCAGAGAATCTTGCCGACGACAAGCAAATAGCAAAGAGAAAAGAACACTAAATACTTCTTAGTTGAGTAATTGACTGAGTATAATATTAAATTCAAACATTTAGTGCAAGTACAACATATCCGTCGAGTTTTTTTCTAGTTGTCGGTGATGGCACTCAAGTACTATTTGAGAATATGCTATTTCATTAGCAACAGGATACCTATGTACTGAATATTATATGTAATGCTTACTCTATTCTGCTTCGCTACGACTAGTGAAATCTATTGATTACAACTCTCAGACCTCGGTACGTTTCAGTATCAAGAACAGCTTGTACAATATCTCTGAGATGATACTTGTGGGTCACTAGTGTCGATAAACTAATTTCTCCTTGAGAAGCAAGTTTGGCAGCTTCCATTAAGGTGGATGGGGTTGAGCTAAAGCTACCCGTAATAGAAATTTGGTTGTAATGCAAAAAATTTGGATCTAATGAAAACATCGAAGGATTAGTTATTTTTGGCATCCCTGCAAAAATGTTGATGCGTGAGTTCTTGCTTGCGATTTTTAGTGCAAAATCAAGAGCCACAGGATTACTTGTAGCAATTATAATGACATTGAAGCCGACTCCGGCTGTAAGCTCCATGGTTTTTTCCAAGCTTTGATCAAATTGAGCGTCAGCAAAGGTAATTGTAGCATTTGCTCCCATCCATTTGGCGTGGTTTAGTCTTTGTGAGACTCTTCCTATAACAGTCACGTTTGCGTTGCACATATTTTTTACTAATTGCAAATGCAGCAGACCTATTGGTCCATCTCCGATTATAGCCACGGAGCCTTGTTCATTTCTTCTTATAAGTGGGTTCAAATGATAAAGACCATTCAAACAACAGGCAAGTGGTTCAAGTAAAGCTGCTTCCTCATCGCTCAAGTTGTCAGGTACAGGAACCAAGCCCCCGATCTTCAAGAGCTGCTGGGGTATTTTTACAAACTCAGCGAAACCGCCATTTACACTAGAGCCTATTTCTTTTAGGTTAATACAGAGATTGTAGAGTTCGAATTGACAATACACGCAACTCAGACAAGGGATTAGAGGCGAGACCGCTACTCTTGAGCCGGCCTTTATATCACGCTTTATAATGTTTGCGTGGTTGGATCTTAAACTATTGACTGTTATGTCTGAATTAACCTGGCCACAGATTTCGTGTCCTAATATTACAGGCGATATAATTTTGTGATGTCCATTTCTGTATACCCTGACGTCATATCCACAAACTGCACAGGCTTTGACTTTTAAAAAAACATCGCCTTCAATTCTTGTGTATGATGGATCGATTCGATTATACCGAAAATCGCAATCTACCTCCTCATTGGCGATGCTGCCTGGTCCATAAAATACCGCCGCGCGCATTTACATCTCCTTCTTATTTCTTCTCCTCATGTTACTTTATTGCTAAGGTGTGTGTCTCTTATTTACTCTCATCCGAGGGTACGTTAACAGGGATAAAAAAGATTGCACACATTTTTATTATTGAGGAGAAACAGACATATTTACTGTACGATCTTGACAAGGTTAATCGATCCACATATACATATGTATTCCCGTACCACTGACGACTACGATGCAATGTCTAAAGCTGGCATCGAAGTTATAGTTCAACCTTCATTTTGGCTAGGTAGTCCAAGAACATCAGTTGGAACGTTTGTAGATTATTGGGAGCACATGATCAGTTTTGAAACAAAAAGGGCGAGAGAATTCGCAATAGAACATTTTGTATGCATTTCAGTAAACCCAAAGGAGGCTACAGAAAGACCTTTAGCATTAGATGCGATGGATGCCATGATCAGATATCTTGACAGGGAAAGGGTAGTTGCAATAGGAGAAATCGGTTACAACATGATAAATGATCTTGAAGAAGAAGTCTTCATAAAACAGATGGACATTGCATCTCAGAAAAAAATGCTGACTTCTATACATTTACCTCATAATAATAAATCGGAAGGAATGAAACGAATTGAGCATATATTAAAGGCTGACACCTCTGGAAAATACGATACAAAAAAGATACTTGTAGATCATAATGTAGAAGAAACCATTGCCAAGACGTTGGATTTAGGTATGTGGGCCGGCCTTTCCGTGTATCCCGTTACAAAGCTATCGCCAGAGCGAGCCATTGGATTAATAAGAAAATATGGACCGGATCGCATAATGATTCATAGTGCTGCTGATTGGGGTGTTTCCGATCCATTAAGCGTTCCATTGGTAGCCAGAGAGATGAGAAAGGACAGCAAAATTAGTATACACGATATCGAAAAAGTAACATTCTATAATGCATATGAATTCTTCAAACAATCAGAGAAATTCACCTGGAAACCATGAACCTTGCTCTATGGTCGAATCAAAAACTGCTGGTCCATCATGAAGCTTGCCTTTAGCACTAATGCATTTAAAAAATATGCATTGAAAGAATCGATTAGGTTAATTAAAAAGATTGGGTACGAAGGCGTAGAGATCCTATGCGATATCCCTCATGCATATCCGCCATACCTTGAAGAAGAAGATATTCTCTCAATCAAAGAATCTGTTTCTAGCAATGAAATGCAGGTATCTAACCTTAATGCCTTTACGCTTTACGCGATAACCGATGTGTATCATCCGTCTTGGATAGAAAGAGATGTTCGCCTAAGGGAACTGCGCATAGAGCATACAAACAATTGCCTCAATCTGGCAAAAAGTATAGGAGCCAGAAACATATCAACTGAACCTGGCGGACCTGTAAAAACAGATTATAATAAAGATATTAATTTAGATAATGATGAAGGCAGAATCAACGATAATGCAACTAACCGCTACGATCTTCATCGAATGGAAGATCTATTTATCGAGGGTATCAACAGAAGCGCTGAAATTGCTAAATCATGTGGTGTAAAAGTACTTGTAGAGCCAGAGCCTGGCCTCCTTATTGAAAATTCAGAGCAATTTTTAACGTTTGTCAACAAAATACATTCCGACTGGGTTGGCCTTAACTTTGACATAGCTCATTTTTTTTGTGTTAGAGAAGACCCAGCTGATCTAATTTACCGCTTGGCTAGATATATAGGACATTTCCATCTTGCAGATATATCCTACACAAGAGTACATAATCATTTAATACCTGGCCGTGGAGCTATTGATTTTCTTTCAATTTTTAAGGCTATCAGTGAAATTAACTACAACGGATTCGTAACTGTTGAACTTTATCCGTACCAGGATGACCCATTCTCCGCTGCAAAGACATCATACGAATATCTGAGTAATATTATTAAAAAATTATAGTTTGTACTGAATGTGCGGCTAGCGGTCAACTGAAGATTCGTACGACCTACCAGCCGATCTGCATTGGATGTAGGGTTATTCAGATATACAATCGGTGTCATTATTTACATGGCGAATATTATTGTTAGAAGATTATCTACGTTTAATTAGGTTACCTAACCTCTTTACTGTTCCATCAAATATTTTAGTCGGGTATTTTGCATTAATCAAGCCTATTCATACCGATATGGTACAATTGTCACTTTTAGCAGTTTCATCGATATTACTTTACGCATCGGGCCTAGTGTTCAATGACTATTTTGACATTCAAACTGATCTTAAGGAGCGTCCTTGCAGACCACTTCCTTCGGGAAAGATTTCCAAACGGACGGCAATAACGATCGGCGTAGCGTCGATGATTTCTGCCAATTTGGCCGCTTTTTTTGCTGGCGGTCCAAACAGCTATGCGATATCAGGTCTTGTTTCGGTTATAGTTATTTCATATAATTATAAGCTGAAGAAAACTAATTTTGGCCCAATTGCGATGGGTTTAGCGAGGTCCATCAATGTTGTCCTAGGTAGCAGTCCAGCTTTGTATTTGATATTACAGAATAATAATTTGCTTGCAAGATTGGCGTTCATTATTATATTTATCTTCGGGTACATATTTTCAATTAGCCTGCTTAGCAGGAAAGAGGTTCAACTTGACGAATTTCAAAAGGATTCACAAACAATATTTCGTAACAACAGAGAGACTGTCGTTAAGTGCTTTTCGATTATTTTCTTTATAGTTGCATGCATTATCATTTTAGTTTTTCTCGGAATTTTTAGACAAGACCTATTCGTTAACTTGGCCCTGTTTTCAGCGGTCATTATCACTATTCTTGTTATACAGACTAAATCCGGTTATTCTTCTTCACATGTGCGGAATACTGTACAGAACATGGTAATTACAATCATAATATTTGATTCTATGTTTGTAAGCGGAGTTGCAGGGTTAGATTATGGGCTGCCCGTTCTCATACTTGTCATTCCTGCAGTTGTCCTGTCCAAACGACTTTATGTGACCTAAATCCGAAAAAGAAGACAAGCAAAACAAACAAACAAACCAATTTAAATGACAAATTGGTATTAGGTTACGATATAAGATAAAGGTTGGTAATTTATGATAAAATATATCATTGTGCTTGATGTTGTTGGATTAGAAATTCGTCATATCGAATCTAACATATTGCCAAATATTGGAAATATTGCAGCACATGGTGAAGCTGCTAAAATGGAGCCTGTTTTTCCGGCATTGACTTGCCCTGTTCAAACCAGTATACTTTCAGGCACATATCCGAGCCGACATGGGATTATAGCAAATGGGTTGTATGATCGAATCAAATGTGAAGTGTCGTTTTGGGAACAGTCAAGCAGACTAGTTCAGACTGATCGAGTTTGGGATATAGCCAAAAAGAGTAATGATCTCACGCCTCAATCACCTTCATCATCGGCTTCTCCCACATCATTGGGATCATCTTTCTCCAGTGTGAAGACGGCAGTATTGTTTTGGCAAAATACCATGTACGCTGGGTCGGACGTCGTAGTCACGCCTAGACCTCTTCATTTCCAAGATCGCATGGAAATGTGGTGTTATTCTAAGCCAATCGGCTTTTATGATAATCAATTAAAACAAAAGCTAGGAGAATTTGACCTTGCTAGCTATTGGGGGCCCTTGGCTTCGTCGAAGTCCAGCGAGTGGATTTGCAATGCGGCCAAATATACGCTGGAGAATGAACGTCCCAATATGATGTTTACGTACATACCTCATGTCGACTACTCTGCTCAAAGATTTGGTAAGAAGAGCCAACAAGTCCAAGATGACTTAAAGAAGGCCGACGATATAGTAGGCGAAATAGTTGACAAGACAGTCCAGTTAGGTATTCATGAGGATACACAATTTATAATCTTGTCAGAATACGGATTTAATGATGTAAAGGAAGCCGTTCCCTTGAACCTAGGGCTAAGAGATGAGAATCTTCTAGTTACACGTACGATAAATGATAGGGAGTATATTGACTATGAATGTAGTAATGCATTTGCGATGGTAGACCACCAAATAGCTCATATTTATATCAAGGAAGGGTTTTTAGACCAGACAAAGAGGGTATTGGAAGAGACAAAAGGAGTAGATAGGATCCTCTCTGGCCGAGAAAAAAGTGATCTCAAGATAGACCATGAACGATCAGGCGAATTAATTGCAATATCCGATCGGGATAAATGGTTTAGCTACTACTGGTGGTATAGCAAAGATAAAGCACCCACGTTCGCACAAACGGTAGATATACACAGAAAACCAGGGTACGATCCAGTCGAATTGTTCGTAGACCCACATTCAAGATCAATACCGCTTGACACTAGATTAGTAAGAGGCTCTCACGGAAGACCAGTAGATCCCAGCACTGAGGAGGGATATTCGCTGTACGTATCAAGCCACAAGTCAAATAGCGGAGCTATTAACCATCCTGAGCAAAAAAATTCTGGAATCGTAGATTGTATAGGGATTGGACAATATCTGCTGAAATCGGTTAGCAAATGGGTACAGCCCTCTTGATTGCTTCGGTTGTCATTCTAGTATTATATAGCGGTTTTGGTTCTGACATGAGAAGAAATAATTTGGAACAGCTGGTTTTAATATAGGATTATGCATGTCTTTAAAATATTCTATTACGCTATCTTCCTTTAGAAGCATAGTCGAACCATTAGAGCAGACGCTGCACACTTTGCTTAATCAAGGCTATGACGCTATAGAGATGTTCGGCGAACCAGAAAGCGTAAAATTGGAATATCTGCGCGAGCTATTTCAGTCATACGATATTTCTGTATGTGGCGTCACAGGAATGTGGGGTTCTATCAGTCCAGATGGATGGAAAAGAAAACTACTAAGCTTAGACCAAAGTTTGATAAGGTATTCACAAAATTATGTGATGCAATGTATAGACATGTGTCATCGGCTGGGCGGAAAAAAATTAAACCTTTGTCTTTTTGCTGACGACAAATTAGCTTTAATAGACAAAAACCACCAGGTCATTTCAGAACAAGAAAAACTACCTGTTATACAGCGTGTGCTACCTATCTTATCCGAATTAGCCGGATATGCCAATGATAGAGGTATACAGACATTGTTAGAGCCGCTTAACAGATACAGTACCCCCTACTGCACTACCGCTGCTGATGCAGTTAAAATAGCTCAAAAAATAAATCAAGACAATTTTGGAGTTTTGCTGGACACTTTTCATATGAATATTGAAGAGGATTCGTTCGAAAATGCAATAATAAGTACAGAGGGAATGCTGCATCATACTCATTTTGCTGATAACAACAGGAAAATGCCTGGCCTCGGGCATATAGACTTTAAAACAATTATGAAAGCTTTGAATCGAATTGGTTATAATAGTGAATATATCAGCTTCGAACCTAATTTAACCTCCGACTGGTATAGGGCTGATACAGAATTCGGGCTTAACTTTATAAAATCATTATATAATCAGATCGAACAAACGTTATAGATAGCAGTAACACTAACCTAGTATATTATATTATAGATCTGTTATATTCTAGAAGGATTCAGAATACTATTAGATGTATACACGGTCAACTACCTCTCGTTTAAAATTGAAGGGTCGGATTTATTCATTGAGAGGATCCCTAGATTTGGACTCGTTTTTAAGTCCATAGAAACTAACTATCCTGTCTATATCTCTTTTACTTATCTTGCAGTTTTGATGCGCTAATTTCAGACAATATGGATAACCTGCCACGGAATGAAATGATAACATGTCCAATAATTTTTTGATCTCTCCGTTATTGATTTGACCATTTGTCAGGTCAGATATCTCTATTTTTATTATAGGAGTGCATTCTTTTAGTCGAGCGAATATTTCCATGATGTTTCCGTGGCGTGGATTTGTTTGAATACTATGGAAAGGAGCACTAAAACCAGCCGAATCGCCAATATGATTGAAGTAATACATATCAGCGGCCTTTGCGCCTAAAGAGCCAAATTGTGTTTTGGTATCCGAATTCTTTGATACAAAGATCACATTGCTGTTTTTCTTAATAATAGCCTTGATCTGCATAATATCCGCTTCGTTATTCTGGCTAAATCTGTATGCAAGTGAACCATCAATGGAAATAATATCGACATCTCTATTCTTTGTTGCACTTTCTGTCACTCTAGATTCCATGATTATGGCTTTTGATTCTAACATTTCATTTCGAATGATACTTAGTCCAGTGTCCCATTCAACTGCCAGTATTTCATTTTCAGAATTAACAGATAGCGCATCGACGGCGTATAGATCGAGGCCTTGAAAAGATCTTTTATTCCAGCTACTATCTACTCCAACAGACTCACATTCCTTCGTTAAAGGTTCGTAGTCATTCCAACGCGACGTGGCGGCATCTATGATGTATTGATAATTAGAATCCCTTATAATGGAGATGTTTCTTTCCGCTCTATCAATAGCATCTAAATATATTTGATGGAGCAACTGAAAGTAGTAAGGAAATAGGTGGGTTAAAAAAGTAGTGTCACTCATTCTCATTAATGATGTGTCCGTCAAAGTGATGGCGATTACTGTGGCTTGAGATTACACAAATCTCCCTGCGATCTTAAAACAACTATAGATAAGACGTCATTATCTATTGGAATACTACCATTCTTAAGAGTTCATAGTATGTAGGTACTGGTGCATCGGAGATAGATTATAGTATGGCAAATAATAAACACTCAAGAACCATGATTGGTTACAGTAGTAGTTATACAACCCATGTTTTAATTCATCGCTAAAGGCTCTCTGGTCAATTCTCAATCGCTTGACATACCAATGAATGTGCCTTTGCTCATATTAGTTTAGAATCTTTCATAGAACGTTGTGTCTATTTCTGCAGTATCGAAAAATTGCGAATAATAGCTGAGTCTTTTGGTTTTGGCAGCAAGATAAAATACTCCAGTCCACCCACCATTGTCAGGAGTATCGCCGTAATTCCATCCTGAGCAACCTAAAAGCAGCTTACCCATTTTTAACAAAGATATACTCCATTCTGATCATTATGTTCAGATAGTTTATAAATTAACCAACTAATCATTTTCTTTTGCTGAGATATAATTAACGCTATTATTAAATGCTCACTAGGAAAGCTCTCATTGGTATCATTAGAAAGTACAACGTCTATGTAACGTTGATAGTCGCTTAACAATTTATTAAAAATTTCTATGTCCTGTTGTCCTGTTAAGTTGTTTGCAAACCGCTTCCACAACTCTAATTCCGAGATAAGAAAATCTTTGTTTGAAAATAAGCTCATCATATAATAGTAACCAAAAGTTCATGATCCAGGTGCCTTTTTAAAGATTGGACCACATTATGGACGGGGAGGGGAGTGGACGAAAAGCGCGTAGATCTTACCAGCCCCTTACGCTACGCCGGGCAAAGTCAGCTTTTATTGCCAGGAACGTCGCTATCAATATCGTATGATGACTGGCGCACAGATGGACTTCATTGCATACCGATAGAGAATATAGTCATTTATTTTAATACCATTTTCTTTGTGAGATGTATCTATGCTTTCGAATAGAAAGAATCTCTACAAGTATTAAAAGAGACAAATGTATTTATTTTTATATGGGAGCTCTCACGTTCGTAATACTGATTATAATAGTTTTGGCGATTATAGGTCTGGGTTGGCAGGTCTTTGTTTCAGGAGTCTTCAGAGGAGCAGAGAAGATAATAAACACCAATCCTATTCTGAAGAATACAACTCAAGAAGCCAAACAATACTTTGGGGGCATTATTAATAATGTGTCACAAGGCGTGATAGGCTCAAACGGTAAGGCACATGTCGCCCAGTGATCCGATACGCCTAGCCGTCCCTTCTCATGGTAACACTTTGTATTTTTGCAATAACATAAGCTTGCTAAGTTGTGTTTAATCAGATGAACCATTGTATTTGCCGCGTAGAATAATGGAGTTTTAAATTATCACACATATATTTTCAAGAATTGCTTGAAGAGTATTGCTTCATCGAACATCCTAACATTCGCAGTTGATCGAGATGTGTAACATTACTAAGAGAATTAGCAGCTGTACCTTAGCACATTGGCTTTGCTATTTTTTAAGAATATTCAAATGCTGCTAGTCGCAACTGAGCACAATCCGGAATAGGTAGGAGAATATAAGGTTGTGAACACGTAACATTATTCGAAATAATTCATGAAATGTTGAGTGCCAGCAACCTACAATTTTCCGTTTATATGTTTTAATTAGATGCAATATGAGAGAGCTGGATCTCGTTTTCGAGTTCTAGCAAAATGGGAATATTACCCAGCCTGACATATATATATAAAATATTGTCTCAAATTATGATATGAGCAATGGAGATTTAGGAAATGGCAGCCGTCGAGGTGATAGCTCAAGAATTTCGCGACTTATTTATAACAATGATGGCGATAGCAACAATAACAAACCTAAGAGAAAAACTGCACTGCCGGCTATGGAGATGACAGCCTCTCATATCACATCTGCCAATCAGATCCTAAATGAGGTTCCGGAAAATCGAAGGCAAGAGATTTATGAATTTATGAGCTTATTCGGATATAAACCTGATCGTACGATTATACAGGTCCATATAACAGGATTTTTCAATAAAAGAACGTACTCTCAAAGACAGCTAGAACAACATAAGGCTGCAGTCAGGCGATATGGCGGAACCACGTTTGTGGTAATAGGTAGGACGCACGATCCATCAATAATGGATACTGTAACAAGCCCAAAACAGAGGAGCCCGTATAATAGGAGTCCAGGATATGTTGGCTATTTGCGGAAGAATGAGGACAGACAAAGCAGGGCTCCGCACGAATTGCTACCTTTAGATTTTACACCTGTTCATTTGCCATATCCTGGAGATTGGAAGAATAGATTTGCGACCAAAGGTTTTATGATCGCCTTACATGTCCCGTCTACTCTTGCAAGGGATAAGAATAGGCTGACCAGGGCACTATACCGCATTGGCAAGACAAGAGTGGACGTTAAAAAAGAATGGAAATTTTTAAACGAATTGAAAAACCTCACCTATGTCCATGATACACATGATGCGCAGAATAAGAAGGAACTCCACAATAATAATAATAATAATAAAATTGATCGTACTGCAATTCCTGGTGATATAATATTTGGAGGCAATAGGAGCCTTAAAACAGAAGGCAAGGAGATCAGCGATCCGCTCCAAATATTAAAGGTCAGGCTAGCCAAAGGCGAAATAAGCAAGAACGAATATAGCGAACTTTACAATGCCATATCGTTCTAGTAATGACGACGGTAATACAAAAATGTGCTCAGCCAGCTACGTAACTGGCTTGACGTTAAAGAACCTTCATAATTCAATAATTGGGAGAGTTATTTGGATGATAGACTAAACCACGACTAGCGCATGTCGACCAAATCCAGAGATTATAGAATTCAAGAACGTCAATATTTGTCTATGATATTGTGATAAAACATGTAACTTTATTTATGCATCTGTATTATTTCTGGCTCCGGAGCAGTCAGGTGCTAGCTCTCTTACAAAGAGACTTTTTGGCTTCAAACTCCGCTGTTTATCCTAGGTTTAGCATTGCGATTATCTTTTTTGCCTCTATTCTTGGTAACAAGATTAACCATCTCGCAATCAGATTTGAGCTCCTCACCATTGTCATCAAATTATGAGAATGTTTTTGAGGTTCTGCTTTTTCATTCCAATTGAATTAATCACGCCGAACCAATTTTCCTTATGTGAGTCAAACTGCATCAAAACATTATAAGAAATATTTTTACTAGAATCATATGTTTTATGGATACTCTCGTTGCTGTGGCTATAACGACCTCTGATGGCTCAAGCGTCATTTTGGACTGTCTTTTACACTATTCGAAATTTTAAGCATGTTCCTGATATTTTGGTGATGTATCATTTGATATTTTGGAATGCCTATCGTATTTCATGATCTAATTTACATTACTCCGACCCTCATTTGGAGATTTGTCTTATAGATTAATTTCTATACTACGAAAATCTAGTCTAAAACTATCTAAAATGAACAACAAGATAGGGATAATTTAATAGGTAATAATATTAACATTACAGCGTTGCTGAGGGCTGGTAGTTTAGTTTGGTTGAATATTCGGTTCGCATCCGAAGGGTCGTGGGTTCAAATCCCGCCCAGTCCATCCAATCCTTGGTTCAAATCCATAAATCTCCAAAACTAGTTTACAACTAGTAGATATCGCCGCTAGTAGTGGATATTCTGGCTGTTAACAACTGAATATCTGAGCCGTTGTTATATTCAAAGCGAAACTTATCGCATTTATCACTGTTAACATTATCGGCGCTATTAGCAGAGCATCCCTCGTCAATGGGTCATGAGCCCAGCTATTGATAGAGTATCTATTTTCGGGAATTACTTCACCGTTATTAAGATACATTCCACAATAGATTCTCTGCTGCTAATTGTCCACATTGCCACCACTGCCATCACCGCCACACTGCAAAAGAGTCAATGCAGATGATCTGGTATCTGTTCTGGCTAAATCATAGTATTTGGAAACTATATTTACAACTTTTGAATTGTCAGATCCTCTGCCGTTAGGATATGCAAATATAAAAGATATGGATTGAATCCATGCTTTTCTAAGCATTGTTTTGATCGGCCTATTTCAAGCCATTTAAGATCGGGTGATTCATAGTATATGCCTATATGAATAAAGTATAAACAGTAATATTTTATATAATTATCAAGATATAAACAAAAATACCAAGTACACATAGAATTTTAATAACTGATCAAGCACTATCAATACCAAGAGAGAAATAGAACGATTTAACATGGATATAATTCTAAAGTCGATATTAAGACGGCAAATACCATTTCTGATAGGCGGTACCATAACGGGTACAATTATGATGTACTACTATGGGTTTCTTTTTACTATTATAGTAAATAGTGCTATTTGGTACGGGATATCATATATTGTTAGCAGATATTATTGGAAAAATAAAGGAGTTGAAGATCAGAAATATCTTATTCAATATGCATTATCAAAGATTAATTTGAGGAAAAGGAAAAATATGTAGTATCTGCATATTAGGAAGATACGAATTATGTTTAGATGCCAAGCATATCTCCGATTCCACCGTCGAGCCTGCTTGCTACTTCCTCCTCCCAGGAATCCACCAAGTATAGATTGAAGTCCCTGAGGGTTATTGTTAAATTGCTCGTTTAGTATATCAACTCCTTGCTGTGTATATTGTCTGACCTGTTCTGAACCTTGTATACCATTATTTGATCTCCTAGACCTGATAAGACAGAACCTATACCACCACCATCGCCGCCACTGCTATCTGTTACTTATTTAAAAAATACTCATTACTCCACGTGATGCTCGTAAATTAATTGATCATAGAACCTTACAGACTTTATGTTTACAAATTCTAGCATTCCGAATCTAGATAACTCTCTACCAAATCCGCTATTCTTTACACCTCCAAATGGAACCCGTGGATCTGAAACCACTACATTATTCACAGTTACTATGCCTGATTGAACGATCGATGACAATGCTTCTGCCTTGTCTAAATCCTGAGTCCATATACTTGCGCCAAGACCAAATTTTGAATCATTTGCAATTCTAACTGCTTCTTTTTCATCTTCAACAGTGATTATTGGAGCAACAGGCCCAAATACTTCTTCCTGAGCTATTTCCATATGAGGTGACACATTTTTAAAGATAGTTGGACCGTAGAAGTAGCCTTTGTCTTTCATTCTTTCTCCTCCTGTAAGAAGCTCGGCTCCTTCCTTCACGGTTCTATTTACTATACCTTGAATGTTCTCAAGGCTCTTGAGGTTGACGACCGGTCCAATCTCTGTATCGTCTGATAGAGGATCTCCTACTTTTAGTCTTTCAGTTTTTTGTAAAAATTTTTCGATGAATTCGTTTGCCACTTCTTTTGTAACAATGAACCGCTTGGATGCTATGCAGCTTTGCCCACAATTAATAAATCTACCTTTGACAGCTCCTGTAGAGGTCTTTTCAATATCAGCATCTCCACAAACTATGAAAGGGTCACTTCCACCTAATTCCAAAACTGTTTTTTTTATTTGCGAAGTAGCCCTCTGTGCGACTTTGGACCCTACTGGAACACTTCCAGTAAAGGTTACTGCATTAACCCCGTCTGAATCTATAAGAGTCTCTGCAATGCTTGAATCTCCAACAAGCGTTTGGAAAACTCCATGTGGCGCGCCAGCTTTATCAAAGGTTTTTTCAATTTCTATTCCACATTGCATTGTAGCACTTGCAGGTTTCAGCACTATTGTGTTACCAACCATCAATGAGGGAGCAGCAAATCTCAGTCCCTGCCAGTAAGGGAAATTCCATGGCATTATACTTCCAATTACCCCGAGGGGCTGAAAAGTTACGATGCTTTTCCTAGCATCTGTGTTAACAGCCTCATCATTGACAAATATCTTGCCATGATCCGCAAAATACTCTGCAGTCCATGCACATTTTTCTACCTCAGATCTGGATTCTTTTATTACCTTGCCCATCTCCTGTGTAGCAGTTTTGGCTAGGTTTTCTTTATTTTTTCTAAGTTCTTTAGCAAACGCATAGAGGAAATCTGCACGCTTATCAATATCTTCTTTCCATTCTAGGAATGCTTTTTTCGATTTCTCTACTATATCATTTAATTGTTCTTTACTAATTAGTTCATACTCGTTAAGAATCTCTTCTGTGGATGGATTAATCGTCGTCAATTTTTTCTTATCATTACTAGTTGTTGTTGACAATGGAGGTTTTACAACATCATCCTTTATGGACCTATCAGTTCTGGCTTGGTGAGTTATTGTAATTCTTCAACGTACGCATAGAATTTTCAATGCTTTTATCGTATCTACGTGATATTAGATGTTCTCGCCATTTAAATTTACGTGTGTTTGTTTGTAAAATAGCGTTCAATAATCGAAGCACATACTCGAGGTGTATCCTAACTATATATTATTGGAATACCAATTTAGACGCTCACTTTGCATTTTCATCAGACTCCCATATGGCAAATACATTGTTTTCAGTATCAGAACAGAGTGCAAAATAACCCATTCCTGGTACTGCGTGCTTAGCAGCAAATAATCTACCTCCCAACTTTTCTACTTTAGAGGAGTACTCATCGACTGAATCTACACCAATGTAATTAGTGATATGATGTTCTGGCATCTGTCTTTTCATAATTCCACCGCCCACACCTTTATCTCCTTTATCGTTTGTTGTGGTGATTCTCCAATATTCAATTGGTTGACCTGTTGCTACCGATGTTAGCTGGCTATGACCTGCGGAATTATGTAATTTTTCAATATTCCATCCGAACAGGTTATTATAGAATTTCTTAGCCCTTTCAACATCATTTGCAGGTATTTCAAAATGAACTATTGTTGACATTTGCGTCATCATTCCTCATACTCTAATGCGACTGAAAGCTCCCTGTTCCGGAACTCACAAGCTCGGTGGAGCGTTGCCAAAGTTGACCCATTCTTTCATCATCTCCCATATTTGCAGCCACTTTATCCCTATATCAGCTCCATCCATACCTCATCGTCTTCGGTAGCTGAGATAGTCTTGATCACATTGATAATACCCTTCGCCGGTACCCCTCTGTTGTTTAGTTGGGAAACTGAATGCGCAACTCTATACTTGTTAGTTATTCTACCAAATTGTTCATTGAGCTGCGTCATTGCATCACAATTCTTTTTTTGTACCGGATAAACAAACTGGTCGACCTCGCTAGCAATCCTCTGCTCAATTTCCGCAGCCGTACATTTACTCATGGCTAACAGTATTCAAAGTATAGTTAATAAACATGCAAGAGATCAAAAGTATAGTTGCAAGAATATATCACCGGCAAAGAAGAAGAATTAGCGGACAGTTATGAAGGTGCCCTTATACCTCAAGCAATATTCATCAAGTGCCCGATAAAGACGACAATTGGAGTATTGGGCAAAAAATGGACTATGTTGATTATCAGAGACATAGGAGTGTATAAAATCACGCGTTTTAATCGGCTTTTGGAGTCGGTTGGTGGTATTCCGCCTAGAGTCCTTTCTATACGTCTAAAGGAGCTAGAAAGGAAAGGTTTCATTGAACGCAGGGAGCAGAAGGGATCAGCTGTGGGCGTACATTGGATCCTTACTGAGAAGGGTAGAGATACGCTACCTATTTTGATGCAGCTAGTTGCCTTTGGCTCTAAATGGTATTCTGATATTGTATTTGAAGATAGAGTGCCTAGGAAGTTAACTGACATATTTCCACAACAAAAAGCAAAACAAATTCTCATGGGAATCGAGTAAGAATTTCTCTATCGTCCTGCAACAGGCCTATTCTACATATGTTGTGATACGGTCTGAATTATTATGTTACGGCCTAAATTCTCTTTCAATACTGATTGCAAGTATAATTATGATAGTATCCACAGTTCCAGTTTTGACATACACAGCAAACTAATTTTGTCGCAAATCTATCTGGTAAAAATCTAGTACCACCTGTAAATACTTCTGCAACAGGTATAGCAAAATTTCATACAAATAGTAATGGAACCTTGTCTTATGAAATAGATGTTATGAATTTAAACAAAGTTATTGGTGGTCATATCAGCACAAAAAATGGAACTGGAATTCTGCAATTACTTAACGGCTATACAACCATAAGTACTGGGTTTAACCTGCATCCTCTGATTTGCATTAGTAGTATTTTTTAACTGTTCTTTGGATGGACATTAAATAATGCCAAGGATACAATTTTTCTATGCATTAAATCCCTCTTTGATTATAAATATCATCTTTTCCAAATATCTTTAGTGTCCTTACCTTACAAGCATAATTGCAAATAGATGCAAACGTAGCCTAGCAAGTGCAATAGAAACACAAAATTTATTTTTAAATAAAGTAATTTGAACTAACTTGAGGTTAGGCAATATTGACAGATTTATCACGAAAAGGATAGGAAGAAAAGAAGAGTCATCGAGGAAAAGTAGTGACGTCACTAACAGGGGTAGTTCAATCCTCAGAGGTAACTGGATTATCATTATTGTAGGAATAGCAATAGCAGCAATCGGTTTTGCCGGTACTATATTTTTTGGATCACAATTTGTAAAAGAAGAAGTAAATGCAGATGCGGAATTGCCATTTACTGCTCCTTCTAAAATCAATAATGTATTACCTATAGACCTTGAAGTAGTGTTTGTTGTCATTGGTGTGATAGGATTTGGAATATTCATTTATGGATTTGCCACGAGAGTAAACAAGCCACTTGATTTCTATCCTGTATGACGACTGAGAATCTGATATTGACACTGAATTAAAGCCTGTATTTTCCATTGAACCCATTCTAAGAAGAAACTGGTGACAGTATTGTTGCTAATGCCGCTACAGCAACAAATCATGTACAAGACCACACACTTAAATTGCCTTTTGACTCCACTTATCATATAAAGATAGTTTTATGAGAAACCCTTTCAAGGGAACCCCGGATACCAACCCATATGGATATAGAGGAGCACCAAAGCCATCAAGGACTATAGCGGGAGCTAACAAGCTAAAAATTTTAGCGGCAATAGTGACGTTTATTGTAATAGCAATAATCATCTCTGAATCTGTTGTCATTGTACAAGCAGGACATAGAGGGGTTGTTCTATATGTTGGTGCTGTTGAAAAAAGAGTACTAGGAGAAGGATTACATTTTATTATACCATTTGCTGAACAAGTTATACAGCTAGAAGTACGTACGCTTAAATTCCAAGCTGATGCGTCAGCTGCCTCAAATGATTTGCAAGAAGTAGCTACTGTGATAGCTCTGAACTATCATATCGATCCAAATGATGCAAACATTGTATATCAGCAGCTTGGTGCAGACTATGCAGATAGGATAATAGCACCTACAATACAAGAATCAGTTAAAGCAAGTGTTGCAAAGTTCAATGCAGAAGAGTTGATAACAAAGAGGGAGACCGCAAAGGCTGTAATAGCCCAAGCTATTCGTAACACTCT
>JBKPMK010000017.1:0-14960 GCA_046732115.1 Thermoproteota archaeon | reverse complement strand
GTCCGGGTCTTGGTCCGGGTCAAACTGTCCAAGTAACAGGCGAACCTATATTCAAGCCAGTCCCATACGGAAATATAGTTTACCAATGCATTCTTATTGGCGCAGGCCTCGGGGTAACATTCGCTACAAGACCATGGCAAGTAATTTAAAAGAACCATAATCTTTTTTATTTTTTGCGTTTAACCCTCATATCTGACTAATAGGAACTGTATTAATTGATGCGTGAGTAGCTATCTTGGTATCATAACATATTTCTGAACAATAGCAATTACTAAGAAATCATAATCCACGAATCATGAGATCAATAGAAAAACATGTCTGCCATTAATCATTGATTTTTACGTTGATGGAACAAAGAAAAGAAGGTTGGAAGGCACTAGGGTTTTTTCTGCTAGGTCAAATTTTATCTACCAGTGGTGCTTTTCATCTGGGATCAAACCAATCTGCTCACGTTCAAAGTATTTTTCCAATTCCTGTGTCCATTTTTCCTTGGCAGAGCCACCACCTAGACCCTTTCTTCTTAACCAGAACGCAATGACGCTTAACAAGAAGACCGCAAAGAGCATAGTACCGAATATGTACACCATTACGTCATAGAATAGTGGGTCATAAGCTGGTCCGATCTGTGTAACCAGATCCTTAAATGAAGTAACAGCCACTGCCATCAGGCTTACGATAGCGCTCATCACATATAGAGCAAATAGAATTCTATGATATATACATTTTGGTCGCTTCTAATTAGGAAAAGTGAGTGAAATTAGATATGATTCTCAAAACGCGGGAGTAATGTGAAAATCATCTGTAAATACTTGAATTTATAACGCCATACTGGTAAAATCTGAAAATAAAAAATGAAAGAGTTAGGTAGTTGCTTGTGCCTTTGCGCCGCTTCTGCTCCTTATAAAGAATGCTGCTGCAACTCCACCAAATATCGCTACCAAGACGGCGATAAAAATTGTAGTTTCATTAATATTAGTTCCCAACATTGGCGTACCAGAACCATACGCTCCAGTAGCTCGTGCATTGGTAATTTTTGCTTTGGCTAATTTCAATTGTTCTTCAATGCCGCCAGGTCCACCTCCACCCACGTATTGTGCCTTTGCCATCTGAATCACAGGTAGTGCAAATGCTGAAGCTAGTACAATAACTAACGCTGTCGTAGCCATTAGAATTGGCTTATCCATATACATAAATTGTCGAATCCAATTATTTAATCTTTATGTCAAAGGACTCATAATGTGCATGAAATAATCTCATGACCGCATTACTCCTTATCTTTCTTCATCAGTGGGCATAAACAAGAATGTTTCTTCTCTTGTTAGTCATGTATAAAATATTGTCATGCTTTTTACATTCTAAAGCGTCTGATGGTTACCAAGTAAAGTGTTATTATCTGTAATTATTATTTTTAGTCGAATTAGTTTTGTAACGAAATTTCCTTTATATCCATCATATACTTTTGAAGAGCATCTGGAACTTCTACAGTACCGTTCACAGTTTGATAATTCTCAATAATTGTAACCATAGTTCTCTCAGTAGCCACAAGTGTGCTGTTCAATGTATGTACAAACCGAGTTTGCTCATTTGTTTTGTCTCTAAATCTGATCCTTAGTCTGCGTGATTGATAATCAGTACAATTTGAACATGATCCGATTTCTCTATATGCGTTCTGCCCTGGCATCCAAGCCTCAATGTCGTATGTTTTTTCTGAAACCTTGCCTAACTCTGCTGAACACAGCAACACGACTCTATACGGAATTCCAAGCTTTTCATAAAATTCCTCTGTTATTGTCAACATATTATCATGCTGTTCACCTGAGCATTCTGGACGCGAATACACAAATTGTTCGACTTTTTCAAATTGGTGCACTCTAAAAATACCTTTCATATCTTTTCCGTGTGCCCCAGCTTCCTTTCTAAAACACGGACTCACACCAGCGTACCTAATTGGTAGCTTCTTGCCATCTAAAATTTCATCCATGTGCATCGAAGCAATCGCGTGCTCAGAAGTTCCTATCAAATACAGATCATCCCTTTCAATCTTGTAAATTACGTCTTCAAAATCTTCAAGTATTACAGCTCCTTCCATGGCGCCTCTTCTAATCATATAAGGAGGTTGAGCAAGCGTGTACCCTTTTTCGGATAGAAATTTCAATGCAAAGTGTATTAACGCTTGGTTCATCATTACCATCTGATTTTTCAGAAAATAAAATCTTGCACCAGATATCTTTGCCGCCCTCTCAAGATCAATTAAACCAAGCTTAGTCGAAATATCAACATGATCTCTGGGTTTGAATCTTAGCTTTTTGTTTATCTCTTTTTGTTTGATAACTAAATTATCGGTTTCATCATTACCGATTGGGACAGATTTGTCAACCAAATTAGGGAGCATCATCATCAAATCTTTGAACTTTGATTCAACTGTTGTTTTTTCTTCCTCAAGGCTGAGAATTTCTCTTGCAATGACTTTCATTTCTTGTAGTTCCTCGGTACTATCATTGTTATTTTTTTTTTTGAAGGCTATGCGATCTGAGATAATGTTTTTCTTATGTTTGATTTGCTGTATTTCAGCAATTAACTCACGTCGCCTCTTATCAAAAGCAATTAATTCATTAATTGGAAAATTTAATTTCCGCTTTTCTAGCATGTCTTTTATAATTTGCGGATTTTCTTTCAAGAGTCCTAAGTCAAGCATCAGCGATCACTTTTTTTGCAACTGAAATATGATCTAATACCTCATCAATAGTATTGAGTAGAGTTCCAATTCCAACGTTACAGAAAAATTCAAGGAATAGTATACTATTATCTTTATAGAATATTCGCATTGATAATCCTTTTGGAAAGTTAACATTATCTGGTATTAATGCTTTCATGATTGCATTCATCTCAGTGTTTTTTGAAAATTTTATCTCTATAACTGACATTACATTAATCTTCATTCAAGAATCAGCCATCGACTACAGCATTCCGAACACCTTGCATAAAGGATTCCAATCTTGTAGATGGAATCCTACAACCAGCAACTGCAACGTGACCGCCACCAACTCCCCCTACGGACTCTGAACAATGTCGCATAATTAAGCCTAGGTTTGATTCTGACTTGCATCCCAAGCATTTTCTGGAGGAAAATTTGTAAGTATTGTCCCTAGCCAAAGTTCTTACAAAAAGCAACCTACCACTGAATGAAGGGGATCCACTTAGCAATGAAGAAACTGCACCTAGCATATCTTCGGGCAAGAGTCCATCCCCGTTGACAAAAAGCGTTTTTCCATCATCAACTAACCGCCACTTTTCGGCAAAGATGGCAGAAATATAATTTCTCAAAGTTATTCGATAATTGCCAATTATCTTTTCTCCCTCGGTCAACATTGCATTTCTATCACCCATGCAAATTCCAATCCCTACACCAGCTTTTCTAATACGTCCACAAGCATTCAGGAGGCTTGAAAATTCTCTAACGTCACGAAGCTGGCTTCGTTGATCTTCATTAATAAGCGTATATGTATACCCTGTAAGATTATCTATAATATCCATCTCCAAATTTTGTGAAGCAACTACAAATTTAGCGATCGCATCTATAATGGCATTTTTCTCTTGTTGTGAGATTTCAGAAGTCACGCGCCATCTTCCGTCGACCTTCATTTTTATTCCCGAATTTTTAATTATAGAATAACAGCTCTCTATATTCCAAGTAAGTCCGTCAATATAAGGAAATAAAGTGTAGGCAAGAGCTTCATGGAGCGGCCTGGTCTCACGTCCAGTAAACATAAGATCAAGATTTACATTGATTAATCCGGATGTCTGGGCAGTTTTGAGAATTTCTGAATTTAGGCCAATGAGCGATTTCTTGTATCCTTGATCCTGTCGATCCCCTATAGCAGAAATAATTGCAGTAGTGGAGAGGTCTTTATTTTTACTGTCAATTTCATTGGCAATCATATATGCAAGCCCTCCAGAACTAATCTCAGTGTCGCCGTCTATGCCATATTTCCATGAGTTTAGGATCTGATCATTGTAATCTGCTGCCATTTCTTCTTGTGGCATTTGATGATGATCGATTATGATCCAATTGTTATCGAGAGAATCAAATAACTCCTTTGCCATGGTCGCTCCAAGATCAGTAATTATGTAGAAATCGTGTCCCTCGGACTTCATTTGTTCAATAACATTCAAATTGATATCGGAAATAGCTCTAGCAGTCCATCTCACTCCCAGCCTTCTCAAACAGGTGGAAATAATGCTGCCAGAAGTTATACCATCCGTATCCAAATGACTTATGATGGAGATTTCTTCATCATTTTCAACCACAGTAGAAATCTTTTCACTAAAAAATTTAATCTCTTGATGAAGTTCGTTAATACCCATGGTGGGATCTTACTCTAGCTGAGCGATAACCGCACCATATTTCCAACTTTTATGAAGTTTTCCAATGCGTTTATAATACTTTGAAAGTCTGTGTATCTTTGCCTCAATTAGTTCGAGCGAGCGAATATTTCTGTGATCGCTGTTGTGTAGTCTAAGATGCTTCTGAAGTCCTAGCGCCTTCTGAACTAATTGATTAAGATCTTCCGGCATATCTCTTCTAATATTGTTCTCGTCTAATATGTCCGTGATGCTCTTGCCTAGGACTGGCTTCGAGAGCGGTATTGCATATTCATCGCGTAATTGAGTCCCAATGTCACTTGGAGCAAAGCCCTCCTTTGACAATTGGACAATTATTGAAGATATTTCGCCTTGGTTGTGAGCCAGCCAAGGTGGTGTGCTTTTAGAAGCAGGGCGAAGAGAATGGGATTTGCCACGAGTATGAGCATGAATTCGTGCCATATTTGTAAGAGAACTAACGATATCTTAAACGTTACTTGACCAATACAAAGTGTTTTTGTATGGTGTTTACCTGCCAAAGATTCTCGACGGCGTGGATACACATGCATAAATGCATTGTCCCTATGATATTGAATGATACTTTTTGACTTTAAGATTCTTCTGTCAATAATCATTTACAAAAAATCTGCAATACTCGGCTATATCCAAACATTCACAAGTTCCTTATTTACGTTATAGCACATGCTACAGGAAATAAGGTTATTTATGATAGCATTGCAATTTAATCTATGCCAATAGCTGTTGAAAAAATTGGCGAATATATCATAAAGTTGTAAGCTTTGAAGTAGCAAATAGGGAGTGGAATAAATTAGGACATATGAGCCTGTATTTTCATATTTCGTGCTTTTACAGCAAGAGAAGAATTGCTATTCTGAAACGGTTACATGACTTTAACATAGCCATTTACTATTGCGAAGCTTTAATTATCTTTTACTTTTAACGTTAATATCAGGAGAAACAAGTAACTGTAGTTGAAAGATTACGATCATGTGGTTTTATGGCTAGATTATTTTAATAAGCATTTATCAAAGCGTAAAGGACGTAGAGTAAAGCGCGATGGTGCAGTCTTTGATCCAACAGTCG
This sequence comes from Thermoproteota archaeon, assembly GCA_046732115.1. Classification (GTDB taxonomy): domain Archaea; phylum Thermoproteota; class Nitrososphaeria; order Nitrososphaerales; family Nitrososphaeraceae; genus JAFAQB01. The sequence continues at coordinate 9,494 of JBKPMK010000017.1, read as the reverse complement.
CTGAGTTAGTTGATGCTGCTAAATTAGCAGGCTATGATCCAACAACTGAAAATATCAATGATAAAGCTAGACATCCTAGGAGATCATTTGTCAAATCAGGATACATAATGCTTCCAAAATCGGAAGGTAAAAGAAAATCTGTGGTCATTAGTAATATTGCAGAAAAGATGTTACAAAAAAGAAATAAACAAAAATTTGGTCAGAGGTAACGATCAAGGGAGTGATCACTTATTTTGATTAAATCGTGAAAATTGTTCCTCTGATTAATGTCGCAATATTGTTATCAATAAACTAAATTATTCTTGACAGAACATAATGATAATAAGTAGATCTACTGGTGATTACAGAATTGGAAGAAATAGGAGAGATCATGCATTTAGCGAAGAGTGGAAGACTCGTTGTAAGACTTACCTGTATCGGTAAGGAACCAAAGGGGGGTGAACTAATTATTGATACGAATGGAAAACGTATAGGCAAAGTAATTGAAGTAATCGGACCAGTTACTGCTCCTTATGCATCGGTAGTACCGCTGATCGACAAAATAAACAAAATAATTGGCATCAGGGTCTTTAGAGGCGGGATGCAACGTAGCCGACAAACTTCCAGATACCTGCATCATGCACAAGGTAAACGCTTCGGACATGAGCATTACAGGAGAGACTCTTAAATGAAATCTACAGAATATTATACACAGTGTCCTGAATGTAAATCGCATGTTATCCATGACTATAGCAAAGGTGAATACATTTGTGAAAAGTGCGGATGTGTAGTGATGGATCAGGTCGATGATTATGGTCCGGAATCACATTCCACCGACTTTGAAGAAAAGACAAGAAATACTCGTGCTAGTGGCTTTACAAGTCTCTCGCTACATGATTATGGCTTGAGAACTGAAATTGCTCTTGGCTCAAAAGATTATAGTGGCAAATCAATCGATTACGAAATGATGGAGCAGATGAATAATATGCGCAAATGGCATTCACGAATAAGAGTTGCCTCCCCCAAAGAAAGAAGACTCTCTAATGTCTTGTCTAAAATTAATGAAATTTCTTCTGCAATGTCACTTCCAAAGACATTGGTAGAAACAGCAGCTATGCTCTATCGAAATTTTGAGAATAAAAGCGAAGCAAAGGGAAAATCTATTATTTGTATGGCGGCAGCAACAATATATTTAGCATGTAAAAGATGCTCAATAGTACGATCGCTAGAGGAAATTGTTATAGCAACAGGTATAGGAGAACAGGATAAGTCTAGCTTAAAACTTGCCTCAAAGTATTATAGAACGATGGTTATGGAAATGGGTGTATTTACAGAACATACCACATCCTCATCGTCTTCATCTGCCCATATAATATCGCAATTGGAGCCATCACCATCTATGAATGAATACAAGACAATTTCAGCTACGCTTGCAATCGATCAATATATTGCTAAACTTGCAAACATGGCAAAAATTGATATGAAAGTTGAGAGGTTGGCGATTGATCTCGCGCATAAGACCCACGATCATATGCTTGCAGATGGTAAGGCACCAAACGGGCTTGCTGCAGCATATATATACTTGGCTGCAGTTTTGCTTGGGGTTAATCTTTTGCAAATAGATGTATCAAGTTTAGCAGGTGTCACAGAGGTCACTATTAGAAATAGATGTAAGGATATACTGACGAGTTTTAAACTAGTGATAAATGTTAAACCATTAATGGAATAGGCATAAATTAAGATCTTTAAATGTAGTTAGGCGGAACTACTCTTCTCTTTCTTCAAGTAACTCCCTTAACTTTACTTCCGAAAGCATTCGAAGTTCTTCTCTATTAAACCTTTGATTGTATAGCCCATATTGTCTCAGCACAAGAGGAATTATTACCGTAAAATTATAAGAATATCTATCATCTATAGAAAAGAACTGTGAAAGCGTTATTATCTGTATCATTATTTTGCCTCTTAATCATTTTACTAACTGGGTGTGTAGTAATAGCTTGGCCTGCTAATGCACAACAAAAAGCGCTTGCTAGTACTTCTGGTAATTTTCGTTCCTCAATTCACCAAAATAATATAACCCAACAAATTATTACAAGGAATAATATTGAAGCAAAACTCTTAGCTAAATATTTACAGAATACTCTAAATAATTCTGGTTCAATTTTAGAAATACTCAGCGGCCATCCAGATATCAGAAGTCTGCAGTTTGTGAATTCAATTAATAGTGATTTTCATGGTATACCATACAATTCTGAGCAAGTACAAATATTTTGGTAGAATTTTCTTTCTGCTACCTAATGGGAATGTGTATCTTATAGAACCATTTTCAGGTCAACAGAACCTTACTGTGAATAATCTTAGCTTCCGTGATTATTATAAAGGAGCTTTAGCTACTCACAACATCTATCTTGGTGGAGAAAGCATATCGCTAACGTCCCATCATAAGACAGCTGTTATCTCTGTTCCAATTTATTCTTCCTCTGGAAAACTCTCAGATTTGGGGAGCACTTGAGCTGAGTGTATTTGATAAATCTCTTCAAGCGCTTAATTTAACTGCTAAGACGATGGCCACTTTCGCAACCATTGCAATGTTCTTACTATTGAGCATTTTTAAACAGAATATTGCGAATTATATAAGTATTGTAGAACATTAATGTGTAGAAAGATTATTTGACTTCTGCATAGCAGTTAAGATGATTTTTTTAACAGCATGCATATACATATGTCTAACCCTCTCAGCAAAATAACAGACATCTTTGAATTCAGGGGAACTATGTTTGATATTGGGTGCTTTGGCAGTATTCAAATTCAGATTGTTCATTTGACTATCCTCTATATGCGTATCTTAGTGTTTTTGCTTTCATTACTATTAATGACTAAATCTTGTACCCGGCCTTGAACCCATTGGTACGCCATTATTTGAGCCTGTATCCTTTCAACTTTTACAGGCATGTCTCCTACAAAGGATTCATATGTCATCATCTCTTCTTATTTATTTATTTATTATCTTTAATATCAAAGCTATCAATCAATCCGATAGAATTGCATTGACATATTATCTTATTATTATTCATGCATACTATTCAATCCCTCTTCAATGCAAACATCCAATTCTCCCAGGATAGATTGATTGAAGGCTAGAAGGCTAGGCTATGCTAGACCTTCCTTCATTTATCCTATCTAGCCATGAATCAAATACTAGTTATGAGACTAACTGTTATCAGAATTTGTCCGAGTGCAGTAATACTCTCCTTAACGAATACATATACAAAAACATTGGTTACCTGGGGAAATGATTCAAGCTTAGTAGTTATATAGTGGTTGTTGTAAGAAATGTCTGTAACGCTTTGCTGAGTTTCTCAGGGTACTGATACATCACGCCATATCCAGCTCCTTTAATCTGTACAAGCCACGCTCCGGGAATTTTTTGTACAACCAAAGTTGGTAGATATTTTTGAAAGTTGACCACAAGCACCGCTCCAGTTAGTTGCAAACCATTCTTGAACGATATTGAACTGCTGCTTTAGTGTATCAGGTGGTACGATTTCTTTGGACTGTGAAAAAACAAATTGTTAGGATGTGATTTGAGCCATGATGGCGGAAATGTGAGAGAAAGCGACTTTCCTACATCCTGTGAACGATTATATGCAAAATCAGAAAAGATTTTTACAGCATCTGCGCTTTCTGGTATGTTCTCTTTTCCGCCACATGACGAAGCATATAGTACAAGTCTGTTAACTTTTTCTGGATGCAAAAGTGTAAGTTGTTGAGCTACAAATGAACCCATAGAAAACCCAAGAACATCTGTTTTTTTGTATTTTCAGTTGAGTGCATAAACAAAAAGTTAGGATGATGTACTTTGATACTCCAGTCTGATAAATGATTGTGTGCTGCGACCACAGCACCGACAAATCTAAGACAATGATACATTTAGCTAGAATGCATGAGATTGGAAGAAGGCAGCTATAACTTGTACTTCTAAGCTGTAGATATTCAACATGATACATCAGGAATGTTGTTTTGAAAGATATTGCTTTGCTTCTTCTAGGACCTTCCTTTCTTTCTCCGACGATGGCATACCAACCATCTGTTTGAATTCTAATGCATTAACAATCGCCTTACCTCCATAATGATTATTAAAGTATATTCTTAGAACTTTCGTTTGCTCTTTTATCTGTGATACTTTTTCAACCCATGGCTTTAGCTCTTCTTTGCTATACAGGTAATTATACCAGTAATGACCTTTAGTATTTCTTCCGTGAAATCTAATGAAGGAATGGTCAGCTGTAGTTATAGTAATATCAGATAAGAATTGCAAATTTTCCTTTGCAGGTGAATCTGTCATCACAGCTGCAATATTATAATGCTTTAACATATCCCACGGGCCTTCAGTACTCCATGATGGATGTCTGAATTCAACAGCATAATCATAATGACCTGATGAAGATGAAGATGATGGTAGTCTATCAAGGAAGCCTTCTATATTTTTAAAATCACCAACCGTGAAGCTAGGAGGAAGTTGAATAAGTATCGTTCCTAATTTATTTGCAGTTTTCAGCGGAGATATCTTATCAAGAAATTCTTCAAAATCTACCATGGCGCCTTTATTAATGTCCAATCTCTTATTATGAGTAATAGTCTCAGGTACTTTTACTGAGAATTGAAATTTCTCTGGTGTAGCTCTTACCATTCCAATAAATGTGCCCTTAGTCATTTTAGAATAGAATTTTTCATAAAAAATAGAGTCCATCTCTGCTGTATTAAAGAATTGAGAATAGTATCTTAGTCTTTTAGTATCTTTGTCTGGATAAAATACATCTGTCCATCCTCCTTTTTCAGGAGTGTCACCATAATTCCATCCCGAACATCCTACTAGCACAAGTTCACTCATTTTCTACTCCAGCACAAATGAAACTCCTTTTCTTAGTATTAAAGCATCTCAGCTTCTATATCTCTTGTTATTTGTTCCCTTAACTCCCTTAAAGTCGAGTAGGAATATAGAAACATATTTTTGGATAGAAAGTCTTCATCTATCATGCTCAACACTCCTTTATGTAAGCTACTGAATATTCGTTATCCAATTATTCAAGCAGGTATGTCAGGTTTCACTACACCTGAATTAGTTGCAGCCGTTTCAAATGCAGGAGGGCTTGGGATACTTGGAGCTGCTCGTATGACAACTGAACAGACAAGTGATGCTATTGACAAGATAAAGAAGCTTACTTCCAATCCCTTTGGCGTCAATTTGCTATTAGCTGCGCCAGAGAAGGGAGGTAATCAAAACATAAACCAAGTTCAACAATTTTTTAATGATAAATTCAGACGTGAGCTCAACATTCCATCAAAAACAGAAAAAGACGTTATCCTGCCACCATCTAAGTTCTTAGAGCAGCTGAAGATAATTTTGGAAGAAAAAATACTGGTGATAAGTTTCGCAATGGGCAACCTACCTACACAATTAGTAGAGCAAATACACACATTGTCTTCTTCTTCTAAGATTATGTCAATGGTTACAACTGCACAAGAAGCACTTGATGTAGCTAGAAATGGTACTGATATTATAGTAGCACAGGGAGCTGAAGCAGGTGGGCATAGCTCGACTTTTAATATTCCCTTTTGAAATGAAACACTTCCACTTATTGGGGCTATGACTCTGGTACCTCAGATTGTAGATGCCTTGAGCAGAATAGGGGAAAAAGGAGGAAGCCTATAATATCCCAGTTATCGCAGCCGGTGGAATAGCAGATGGCCGTGGATTGGTGGCTGCATTGGCACTTGGTGCTCAAGGTGTAATGATTGGTACTCGATTTTTAGTAGCATCCGAAAGTGCAGCTTTTCAAGCATATCAAGAGCGTTTGCTTGCAGCTAGAGAATCCGATACTATTATAGCTAGGGCATTCTCAGGTCGTCCAGCTAGAGGTTTGCGTAATAGGTTTATTGAAGAGTATCGCAAATCAGGGCCACAACCATTGGCTTGGCCATTTCAAGCTTTGGCTGCTGATGATATTTACGCAGCTACTCAAAAACAAAATAATGCTGATTACTTTGCTCTTTTAGCTGGACAAGGAGTAGGACTTCTTAAAGATAATCAGAAATATAATGCAGAAGGGATAATACAAGAAATGGTGACAGAAGCTAGCCAAACTTCATCTAAATTGAGATAAAATGTTTTTCCTGAACAAGTCTTTCTTGAATGCATGAACACTGAACACAAAGACACGTGGGCTAAGGGACCCGCTTATGAATACTATATAGGTCGGTGGAGTAGGCTAGTTGCTCGGAAGTTTATAGCATGGCTTGATATTTCATCGGGTGCTAGATGGTTAGATGTTGGATGTGGTACAGGAATCCTCAGCCAAACTATACTTGATTATGCATCTCTACAGACAGTTCTAGGAATTGACTCGTCTGAAGGATATATTGAGTATGCATGCAAGCATATACAGAATCCACATGTATCTTTTCGCCTAGGCGATGCACAAGCACTTCCTGTTGAATCAGCCTCATATGATGCAGCTGTCTCTGGACTAGTACTTAATTTTGTTGCCAAGCCAAATCAAATGTTAAGTGAGATGATAAGAGCTGTGCGTAAAGGTGGAACTGTTGCAGTATATGTCTGGGATTATACAGACCTTATGCAGCCTATACGATACTTCTGGAATGCTGCTGTTACACTTGATAGAATAGCAATAGCTTTAGATGAAGGACAACGCTTTCCGCTATGTCAACCAGAGCCACTCAGACAACTATTTCAGACTAGTACTCATGTGGAAAATGTCGAAATATTGGCAATAGATGTTCCTACCATATTTCGTAATTTTGATGATTACTGGTCTCCATTCCTTGGTGGCTAGGGCCCTGCTCCAAGCTATACCATGTCACTGTCTGAAAAACAAAGATGTGCTCTGGGAGAATATCTTAGACGAAGACTTACGATTGAATTTCACCACTCTTCTAGGTATTTTTAAATAAATTCCTATTGCGTAACTCCTACTATCCTGTTCTTACAGCTTTTGAGCCACACTTAGGACAGGAGTTTTCTTTATGTTCATATCCACAATTCATACAATAGTATTTGATTGGAGAGTATCCCATTCCTGCGCCAGCGCTATTGCTCCAGCTACCACCCAAAGATGAACTCATCGATTTATACAAGTCTTTAATTCCACCTTGCATTCCCTGTCTTTTCAATGCAATATGCATTCTGGCTGCATTGAGAGCAAAGTAGACAAGCAAAGCGATACCAAATGATAGTGGAAATGGCACTACAAAAGAAATAGCTAATCCAATGACCAGATAAGCAGCCAACCAAACCCCATAATTGGTCTGAATTCGTTTATTATTATTGCCACCGATATTGTTTCTCATTTGATTATGGTCTCATCCCTACTATTATGTAATGCATACTAACTTGATAAAACCATGGTGTACAATGCAATCATTTGCAACAATTGCGTTTCCTTTAGTTCAACTGTTGAGTTGCTGTTGTTGTTAACATGTCATACAGGTAAATTCACAACTAGGCTTGATATTAATATTAGATAATCCAGTAAAAGGGGGAATGTAGAGAGAACAACAACTAAAAGATTCGATTATACTACATTGTATAGGTCGTTAATACAATATACAAATACCTTTATGACTCCCTTGTAGTGAGTAACGTTTATTTCTTCATGCTGCTAGGAATTCCAATAATTTTATGAAATTCTTTGATACCAAAAAAAGGAACCTAACAACCGTAGCAGTCTTTGTTGCTAGTATAACTGTCAGCAGCCTTCTCTTTATTCCATTTTTGCAACTAGAGCAGCTAATGAGAATAGGAATCTCAAAGAATTATAGCAACAGTGATAAGTATGATGATATTGCCACAGATATTAATTATTACCACGCCGCATTTGCATACCACGGACAGGAGATTTCGCAAAAATTAAACTATACACATTTTTTACCAATTGGAGGTGGCAGTAATGATACTAATAATAATCAGTCAAGTACATTAAATCAAGTAAAAGTAATTGTAAACTATACTGTAGCAAAACCATCGTCTATTAATAACCAGAATATGACTGCACTAATGAGGGTATTTACAACCAATGGAACTTTGATAAGGTCATCTCCTGCTGATTTGGGTTTCATAGGCAACAATAACACTAGCAATACTACTACTAACCCTGGTGGTCGTCAAGCCGAACTTGCTACTTCAATAACAGACAGCACTGTCAAAGATGTTAGAGCATTTGTATTTTTTACTAATGCCGAAAGAAACGGTAATTTTTCAAATCCAGTAAATGTTGACCTTACACTTGGGCAAACAATCTCACAATGACTTTTCACCTTATTACGAAGTGGAAAGGAGATATTTTTGGGTAAATAACGATTGTCCTACCAAAATCACATATAATCTATGCAACTTGAGCTGACGTATCATAAGACTTCCCTTCAATATAGACACCTATAGAAGGAGACAGAAATATCCTGTTTTAAAACATGATTGCAGATAAATGCTAATGAGTGATAACAAGTGCACTAGAACCACAAGTTTTAATTTTTAAATGAACATTTTATAACTTGAATTCACTTGGAATATCAAAGTAACGAAAAAAGAATTGTAAGAAGGATGGAGAATGAGTTATCAATTTCATATAATAGCAATTGTGTTGATTAGTCTATGATAAGAGAAAAATATTGTTGTCAACTGCTATATCTAAAAGCATAGTCCCTATTGCAGCTATAGTATTAGTAACAGCATTAACTTCAATTGGAATGGCAAGTATAGTAAAAGGTCAAACAAATAGCACGTCATCTTCTTCCTCATCATTATCCTTAACACCAGAACGAAAAGATGCAATATGTAATCCTAATAATCCTGCATCAAAGCTTAATCCAGTAAATACAACTGAATCTAGGATATGCGGTATTCCAGTAACGCTAAAGCCGCCTACGTCAAACGCTACATCATCAGCAGCAGCAGCTGCTACCACAACAAGCGCACAAGAAGTATCACCTTCACCACCACCACCACCACCTGCAACTTCCATAGCGCCATCAGCAGTTCCTCGTTCACAGTAGGATATTTTGACATCTAATCGTGACATATGTCAGAAGTCTAGCAGCGTGGTTGAAGCTAAAAACTATGTCGGTAACATTTCGCTTTGAGACAGCAGACGTTGAAAGACTACAGCAAGAAGCAAGGAATCGTGGAATAAGCCTCAACTCTCTTTTCAATCAAATTCTAAGGAAAAAAATCGCAAGAAAATGAAAGAACAGCTATCAGACCAACGTTTATCTGTATGTACAAGGATGCAAGAGCTTGGAAGTTTACTAACTGAAAGTCAGTAAAATATTCGAAACAACTCATTTTACTGTATTCTTTGTGCCAAAAGAAGCCTTATAATTACCAATGTCGCTATTGGCTGTCTACATTTATAATAATTTCATTTACCTTTTTCACTAGGTCATTTAGAGTCAATAAGTTGACTTATATGAGTTAGTAATAGTGATTTTCCACTTTGTGC
>JBKPMK010000016.1:0-3609 GCA_046732115.1 Thermoproteota archaeon | reverse complement strand
TGCAGACTATGCAGATAGGATAATAGCACCTACAATACAAGAATCAGTTAAAGCAAGTGTTGCAAAGTTCAATGCAGAAGAGTTGATAACAAAGAGGGAGACCGCAAAGGCTGTAATAGCCCAAGCTATTCGTAACACTCTTTCTGCAAGAAACATACCAGTTGAGACAGTATTTATAACTGACTTTAGATTTTCTGAAGCATTTGCGAACCAAGTTGAATCAAAAGTAGTGGCATTTCAAAAATACTTGACTGAACAAAATAATCTGAGAGCTGTACAGGTAGTAGCTAATCAGACAGTAGTTCAAGCTCAAGCACAAGCTAGATCAAATGTTGCTAGGGCAGAAGGAGAATCACAAGCAATTAAAGTTATTACAGACCAATTAAGGCAAGACCCACAATATCTACAATGGCAGTCTATCAACAGATGGAACGGACAAATGCCATATGCTCTTGGAAGCGGGGGATTTCCTTTCTTCCAATTGCCATTACAACCACAACAACAGCAACAACAATTGTCGTCACAAAATCAAACTAGATAATAAGATATAGAACAAGGATCTCGATGAAAGTAAGCTGCGCGTGAACGAAGCAGAAGAAAAAGTATCTGTTCGACCCATAAAAAAGATTAAGGAATTCATGTTTCGTAATGTTTTAATGTGCAGTTATGAAGTACTGTGATTTATGATGGTGAATAATCGTGTATTAATCACTATTATTTTGATTTCTGGGTTAGGAGTAGTTGCAATTCCTTTTGGAAATCCCAAATTTATTGGTGAAGCTATTATTGTCGAATTATCATTCATAATATTATCTGTATTAATCTGGAGCATGAACGAGCAAAAAGCACCTGCTCAAACCAGGATAAGGCTATTGATAGCTGATATCTTCTTCTTTTCTTGATATCTGAACATCTGTCACAATATCCACTGGTAGATCCAAGTCTCCGTCAATATCACCCATCATGTATTTTTTGAATACATTACATTTCTCTTGCAAATAAGGCGTTGCAAGATATGAAATCATTTCTGATTCTCCAATCTTTTCAATTCTGCTGGTAACAAAGTTTCTATCTATCAAGTATTGCATAACTCTGTTTATGACAATATTGTAGACGTTATCTTTGTTTTCTAGTAAATACTCCTTTTTCGGGCTGTCATCATCCATGTATCCGGCAAGGTTACATGTTAGAAATAATTCATAGTCAGTAACAGGTCTATTGACCTCACATATGTATTTTAGAAATGCCCATTTGAATCGCTTGTAGTCCGAGTCGTTAAAGATCTTATCGACCTCTTGGTTGATACTTCTTCGGTTTTGATCTGTATCGGAAGACATTTGATATTTATAAAAAGGCCAACCGAATAAAAATAGGTTATCTGATAGGGTTCAGCATAGACATCCGGCTCTTAACGTATGTGGCAGCCGTTTAAAAATAATAATGGCGATTTGTTTTACTCCATCCTTATTAGATACCCTGCCCCCATGTAGATTCTTGAATTTGATAAAGACTTCAGCTTGTATTTACCCCTAAAGCAAAGTCTTTCTCTTTTTCAATTTTTAATATTGCTCTATTTGAAGGATTGAAAAAAACTTTACAATACATGGAAGCTGGAGTATTGCTGTATCTCTACCTTGATCTATCATAAATCTGCTTCTTGTGTCTAATTTTGTTCAGATTGCTTCACAACAACTCCTTTGTTCTATTTTGAAAATTCTATTCGTATTTCAGTCGGTATTATTTACAAACCTCACCTTATATATTATAGCATCAATATCCCTTAATTTTGTTGGCAAATGAACATTAATAGAGAAGAACAAATTTTTGATCTAATAGTGATAGGAACTGGTACTGCTGCGTCTACTACGGCATCAGAGTGTAGCTCTGCAGGCTGGCGTGTCGCTATCATAGATTCGCTTCCGTTTGGTGGGACATGCGCTTTACGTGGATGCGATCCAAAAAAAGTTCTTGTCGAGGCAGCAAGGATAATTGATTCCAATCAGAGACATGAAGGCAAAGGAATAATTGGTTCTCAAAGAAGTGGTATTAAATGATATGATCTAATACGCTTTAAGAGGACTTTCACCGATAATTTTCCAAATTATAGAGAGGATAGTTACATAAAAGCTGGAGTTGTTCCATTTCACGGCCGTGCAAAGTTCATAGGTCCAACCACTGTTAAAGTGGAAGCAGAGGATAACGCAGATAATGATAATGATAATAACACTAATCTCAATGAGAAGCATATTTTAATAGCTACAGGTTCAAAACCTATGAACCTAAATGTTCCTGGTTCAGATAACATTATCACAAGCGACCAATTTTTAGACTTTGGTGGGAATAACTTACCTGATAGAATTGTATTTGTTGGTGGTGGCTATATTTCATTTGAATTTGCTCATATTGCGGCACGAGCTGGGTCGAAGGTTACAATTCTACATCGTGGCAATCTGCCTCTAGATCACTTCGATCCAGACCTTGTTAACAAGCTGCTACAAAGGAGCAGAGATATCGGTATCGATGTGAAATTGAGGGCAACAGTTAACGGTGTCGATAGAATACCATCGTCATCATTATCATCTAGAGAGACCATCACCGGTGATGGTACAAAAAGGTTAGTCGTGCATTATACTTATTCCTCACTGGATGTTTACAATGAAAATAACACAAGTAAAGATCAAATGACGTCAGAGCTGGAAGCTGATATGGTAGTTCATGGTGCAGGCAGAGTACCAAACATTGATGGACTTGACCTGCTAAATGCTGGCGGCGTGCAATATACTCATAAAGGTATAACAGTAAATGAGTATCTACAAAGCGTATCAAATCCTGCTGTTTATGCAGCCGGCGATGCTGCAGCTAACATGGGTTTACCCTTGACTCCTGTAGCAAGTTATGATGGAACTATTGTAGCAAATAATTTGATCAAAGGTAATACTATGAAGTGCAACTATACCGGTTTACCTAGCGTCGTATTCACTATTCCCCCTCTCGTGTCTGTGGGTATGCAAGAAAAAGAAGCAAAAGATCAAGGCCTAAGGTTCAAAATCAAATATGAAGATACTTCTAGCTGGGCGTCCTCAAAGCGAGTAGGCGAAAGCTGTGCAGCGTTTAAAGTGCTGATAGATGAAGAAGCAAATAAAATCCTAGGAGCCCATATTCTAGGTCCTCATGCTGAAGAAGTAATAAACATATTTTCAATAGCTATTAGGTTAGGACTCACAAAAAAAGGACATTAACGATCCAATACTTTACACTTATCCAACTAACTCTTCGGATATCCTGTATATGCTATAGATTACTAGTAAAGGTACTAAACTGTAAATATCTAATACAACATTCCTAAATATCTAAGCATAGCCTAAAGAAATTGAACGGTATCTAGAATCTAGAAAAGGCAAATATGCTCGGTACTCATGGTTCTACCGCTGCCTATGGTTTTTCCTTTTTGTTCTGACCCATCTACTACTAATTTAGCTCAAGGCGATTCATCAAGTCTTTGTATCTATTCCTGAGAGTCACTTCTGTAACTCCTGCTGCATCTGAGAGGTCACCTTGAGTTATATTTTCGCCAGTCTTCATAGATGACATATAAAGTACAGACGCTGC
>JBKPMK010000015.1:0-9481 GCA_046732115.1 Thermoproteota archaeon | reverse complement strand
TTGCTTGTCGAACTTGACATTAAAGTTCCATTAGCCGATCATACAAAGTGTATTGCAAAGGTTGCAAACAAAGCTAATCTGAGTGAGAAAACCAAGCGACTAGCGATAAGGATAATGGATGAAATTAAAAGAAAAGATGATTATATATTATCTGCTGGGAAAAACCCAATGGCATTAGCAGCTACTATTCTTTATTTGTCATGCCTTAAGACCGGTGAAAATAAGACACAAGTCGATATTGCAGAGGCAGCAGGAGTAACAGAAGTTACTCTAAGAAATAGGTCAAAGGACCTGAAAAGCAAACTAGAAGAATTATCAAATTAAAGGATAGAATTTGCTTTGACAGATAACTCCACGGCTATAGCTTTATGAGAACTTTGCTTAGCTACTTTTTTAGGTGTATAATATAGTTAAGAACCATTTCTTTATTTGTTCCGTCTTTAGATTTACTAGAGAACCAGGATCAGTATCTGCAGAATAATAAAAGGTGAGTCTTGTAAGCCTTTCTTGTAGACGATGAATTATAGCCTTCTACCCATATTTGACAAGACTTGTAGTCTTCCATTTTTTGTGTACTGCGGATATCATTAGTTTGGGCCAGCAAAGTCATACTTTTTATTTATAGGCCCCAGCTATTAAGTATACTAAAAGGGATAGTTTAATACTAAAATCTGGATAACGGGATACATAAGCGAGAGAAATGCAAGCTACTCCTCTTCTCGTAATTATAGTAATAACAACTATAGCAATATCAGTCTCCGTATTAGCATCGTATATAGCAACAATTATGTCATTCTTTCCGTCGAGAAGCTGGTTATATCCAGAGAAGAGTATTTTATCCACTTCGCCTTCCTCTTTATTGTTAGGTCCTACTGGTGGTAATGAAATCAAAGGCGTCAGGGGAGATGTTAGACCAATTCAGATTTATAGATCTAATATAACACCTGAAGTTAAAGACTATTATGACATTCTTTCAGCAAGTGTAATGAAGATCAATAATAAACTGACATTTACCATGGATCTAGATGGTGACTCAAACAAAAATGAAAAATATGAAACGGCATATATTTGGCTATTATATTACAATGCTTCAGATATTGATCGTATTTCAACCTCAAACAACGAACAAGTCTACACATTGATAATACCTAACTTTGGACTAGATTCCGACTTCTCATTAAAGGGGTGGTATATAGCTGTATTCAATAATACTGCAGATACATACACTTTACCCATAGCAAAAATATCGAATATGCCAAAAGATAAAGTCCAAGTCTTTATCGATCCAAGTCTAATAGGCAGTCCTTCATCATTCATTTATATGACTTGTGTAATGGTTAGGGTAAATTCCACTTTCTTAAACAAACCACCAGATTATCTGATGGATTCTGTTCCTCATGATGAGAGATTTTGGCAAGAATGGTTTACTCGATAGATATGGTTGATCTCTTATCATAGTAATATAATGGATTAAACTAACTTATCATGTTATAGGTTATAGTATATTGCTTTGTTCTGGACTATAATCGCGTTGTTGTCGTGATCGTTGTTATTGCGAATTAATAGTTAGGTGTTTTGTTTTTCGTAGTCATAATACTGGCTGCGACATTTATAATATCCGTCCCAAGCAACGAAGTCAAAAAGATGCATATAAAGATGTATTATAAGCATCATATCACGATAAAATGAAAGACGATGCTATAGCATAGCTATAAGACTGTTAGAATGCATGAGATTGATTGTCAAATTTTAGAGTTTGTAACCTTTGAGGATGACAAAGGCAGGAAAATCCATATTCTAGATACCATGCAAACACAGACTACCGCAGTTAAAGCCCAACATACTAACTTGATACACAACGAATCTTGGGATGTTAGATTGTCCAAAGCTTCCTCTGATATTAGAGATGCAATTAATCAATTCTTGTCAATGACTAACAAAAAATTTCAATGTGTTGGAAAGCCTTGGTTTAAATGGGATGGTTTTTACTTGGAAGAACCCACTCAACGTAAGAATTTATTTGCAGTTATTATTGCGGGTAGAAATACCTCAAGCATTTGTTTTAGGGTTAACCCAAACAAATTTAATAATGATTATGACAAGGACGTAAGAACTGTTAATGGATTTTTCTTTCCAAGTGGTACTGAACGTAGGATTTATTTAAGACAAGACAACATACAACAAATCTTAAAATGCCTTGAACATGCTTTCCAAGTAACCAAGGAGCAGTTCCAAACTAGCTAGCTCTATGCTCTATAATACGAACGATAAGCCGGATGAAACCAGTGTGGAAAATTATTTAGATATAATTAGGAAGTCAAGAGAGCACATAATATCAAATGACCCTACAATATCGGTAAAGGACATTACACTATGCCATAAAAAGAAGGTGTTCAGTATACTCAATCCAGTTCCTATAACAGGAGAAGAGCTATACAATTATGTCAACGGGCAAATCGAACATGAAATTATAGAGAGGCACTTTATGATGTTTCCAAATCGCTTTAGAACAGAAATGGAAATAGAATATGATTGTGTAAAGGGAAGAATAGACGTTTATGACAAGATATTAAATAATGTATTGGATATAAAGTCAAGCAGGTCACAACAAATCCTACTAAAACCCTTCAAGTTCCATCAAGAACAAGTGAAATACTATATGGCTATGATTGGTTCAGAAGAAGGCCAAATATTATACCACATGAATAACTTTCGAAAATATCTAACATTCCCAATTTACATGACTGCACAAGAACGGGAAGAACAATTACATAAGCTGAAATCCCAAGCGGAAACTTTACGCCAGGCTATCAAGTTAGGTGATGCTTCACTGGTAAACGGTGTCTATGAAGATAATGAAATGAAATGGATGTGCAATCGATGTCCTTATTCACAGAGATGCAGTGAACTGCGAAATCATGACGGAAGTATTGTAGGAGCAGTTGCTGCATAGCTGTCTAATAGTTCAAAAAATCAACCTAGGAACTGTAGCCAATGTGGTTCTTCATATACGTATTTAGATAAAACTAAAAATGGCATAGTCTACCCACATTGGAATAAAGACCCATATATAGAAGGCGCCTGGCTTTGCGGCAAATGTTCAAGGAATAGAAGATACCATGGTAAATATCCACCAAAATCAGAATCAAAAGAAATAAGAGCGAATAGAATGAATGCAAGAATTTGCGATGATTGCAAGAGTGTAACACCTAAAGCACTATTGCCATGGCACCACCATCCGAATAAAGATGGTGCTTATCTCTGTGCAATGTGTTATCAAAGAAGATATTATGCCCCTAAAAGGAAATTCAATACTAAACAAGAACTTTATGCATATCTGAGCCAGCTATTTAGTGGAACAGGAAATCCAATGTATGATAAGCATATCAACATAGGCAGGACATATACTGACGACAGAAACAGAAGAGTATCAGAAGGGCTAAAGAAATACGCAGCAGGTCACCCAGAACATTATTATCGAATGGGAACTTTGGGAGCGGCAAAGACTAGAGAACTTGGGTTAAACGGGATACCTACGAAGCTTCAAATTATGGAAAATGCATTGAAAGAATATAACATAGTATACATTCCTCAATACAAATATGCATTTGGCTTTATGGATTTCTATATACCAGAACCAAATATAGCTATCTTTGTTGATGGAACATATTGGCATGCTGACCCCAGAATCTTCGAAGCTGGGGATATCTTATTCTTTGGTAAAACTCCAGAATGGGTATGGAAAAAGGACTTACGTCAAACAAATTATTTGAAGTCAGAAGGATATACGGTCTTAAGATTTTGGGAGAAAGAAATAATAGAGAACATAGATGGTTGTGTCAAAGTTATCATACAAGCGATTGAATAGAACAAGACCAGAGCTAATTCTACAAACTAATGCAATGTGTGATAATGACCATGGCCATATGCGATAATTGTCATTCGGGAAAAAATAATACTAATCCCATTACAAAAAATGAATCGACAGTAGAATTCTGGAGTATTGAAATGGCGCCTACATTGCATACGATATGCACTAATAGAATAATACAGGCCTAATGTGACCTGATTTATTTCGTCCAAATTTTTTTCTAGTTACTACATACTAAAGATAAGTTCACTGCCTCCAGTTTCATTTTCCTTCCTTTTGGCTTCATCTCTTCATTTACATAACCTACAAATTCCATGGCATCTTGTATCTCTTCTTCTTGGACTTGTCCTTCTGAATCTTTATGTGACAGCTCTATTCGTATCCTTGGTTTTCCAGGTTCTATAACTCTTTTCATCATCTCCTGCACATACTCTCTATGAGCTGATTTAGCTGTTTCAATAAGCTGGCTTTTTTGTTCATCATTTAGTTTTTCATATTGATGTGCAAATTCCAATACGACGTTTTCTTCGACTTCTCCATTCTTCCAAGTTAATAGGTCAGCTGCCGTTTCAAACTTCATGTTATTAGTTGCAACCAACAATTTTACTAAAAAAGTTTTTCAGTTTTCATTGCATAACTATTTACCAAGCCTGGTACCAATTCAGAATGGTGTAAACAGCAGATAACCGAAACTACAGGCTTTGTTCCTGCAATATAT
Source organism: Thermoproteota archaeon (assembly GCA_046732115.1). Lineage (GTDB taxonomy): Archaea > Thermoproteota > Nitrososphaeria > Nitrososphaerales > Nitrososphaeraceae > JAFAQB01. The sequence continues at coordinate 4,892 of JBKPMK010000015.1, read as the reverse complement.
GATAAAGGCACTCATTATGTAACAAACATGAGGCTCACACTTGATTACAGGTGACTATACTGGTACTTTAACAGGTATTGGGGCGTCACATGATGTCCGGCGATGTCGAGCTTAACTCTGCCGGAGCGAAGAAGGAATAAAAAAACTACAAATCAGCAGTTGGAAATCGATGGTTACCTCAACTTCATGACACGAGGACGTTCTGTTTTGGAAAATCGCTGTATTCACACTGCTATTCTGAATATTTTAAATTCTCATTATGGAATTTCAACTTTACTTTATTGCTTCCCGATAGCTACTTTTTAGACTTTTTAAAAAACAGTATTGGCAATAAGTATAAACATACAAATTCAAAGTTATCTTGAAGTTCACTTTTAGTTCTATGCGTATACCAGTCGTTTGAAAATGATAAGCGACTCAAAAATATTGTTATCAAAAATACATTCTTCACATACTGAGATATTTTTGGACCCTGTCTGTTTTTGACATAACAGGCACAGGTTGCCTTTTCCTTTATCTGTCGCTAGGACTTTCAATATTATGTTATCGGTAGTCTTCATACCTCAACATGTATACAATATACTTAGGATAGTATATAATAAGGAGTTTTCTTTATAATTCTATTAGTTTTTTCGCATCTATACAGTATCATTTGTTTTTATATGGATTATCTAAATTTGCTGTAGTAACTTGCTGACTATCTGTTGAAACCCTTCTATATAATGAAAGCTTGAAAACTTGTTCACACTCTTGCTTATCTGAAGTTTTTCTGCATTTGATAAATGAAAAGCTGCAGACACGATTTCAGCTGCTTGTTCCAATGTGTTATAATGAAATTGCTGTGGGACAAATTCTGCAGAACCACCAGCACTGGGAACTATAGGAATTAATCCAGCCTCTGGTATTGTCATACCAAAAGGCTCTGATCTAGGACTAAAGCATACCTTTGATTTTCTCATTAAATCAAAGTTAGATATACCAACAACTGTGCATTTTCTATTGTTGGTATCGCTATCAGTCCTGCAACCAATGTGATGCCTAAAGCCACGAAGACTACAAGCATCATGGTATTGTGTGGTTCATATTGTGAATGTACATAATGTAATTATGCATATTTACTTTAAGCTGTTTCATGCTATGCTTTTCTAAGTATATTTCTGATGCTAAAAATAATCGTGAGAAATAAACTATTACTGTAGCATGAAAATTTCTATAGAAAATACCATAGAAAATTCTTGGAAACGCTCTTTCCAAGTGATATCGACTCAGGTCAGAAAGCACTTTAAAACGGATATTACTCATGACTCTCCATTCTATCCGTGTATATTTAGGTAGAGGTCAGAAAGATAGGCCCCTTGTGACAGAGTGAGCCATATCCACTATAACAGTTCTTAGACTAATCCTGCGATTGAAATAAGATATATCGTTGCAGCAGTCAATTTACTCGTGCCATTCTACTTTAATATTCCAATTTGCTTGTATAAACAAGGTTTTATTGACTTGTCATTGATTTTACAGGCAGTAAAATGCCACGCTGCTTCAAGCCCAAGCAAAACAGCTACAAATCCAAGACCCAAATATGCCATATTTTCTATCATACAATGTATACTTTATTGATAGATATAATGTTTTCTCAGACTTCAATAAACATTTGGTTAAATATTTTTATTAAAACTTAACAAATGATAATAAATGATTATGGAACACTAATATTATTAAAGAACGATCGCTCATGAATAGCAACCTGCCAGTATATACGGAATACAAAATTTGACAAAAGTTGAGTAATTATCGTTGTTAGATAACGCTCGAAGATAAATACATTGACATTTCAGAATAATGAAGTAATGCATTCAACAAATGTATCGGTAACAAAAATCTATGTTTGCATGGGTAACCATGCCAACTGTGGAATGTTTACTACTTGTCTCTCCCAATGATTCAATTTGCATTGCAAAATTCCATAACAAGATATTCTACTTCATATGGTATATTTTTTCAGGCTTTACCTTTAGTATAACTCTCTGCTCTTCAGCTGTTCTATTGGGATATTCATCCTTTCCAAGATACTTTTTTGATAGCTTGTCTATGTGCTTTTCAGCGGCGTCTCCCTTTATCTGTTCGATTACCTTTCCTCTCACAGTGAGCATGTCATATGGATTATTATGGTCTACAACTGCTAGAGATAATCTTGGATCCTTTGATATATTCTTGTGCTTTATTCTTCCTATCGCAGTATTTATGAGAATATTACCATCTTCTAAATCTACCCATGTTGGCGTGGTATGAGGATAACCATTACTCATCAATGTGGATACAAAAGCGAAATTCTTGCCCTCAAAAAACCTTCTGATAGAAGGATCCGTTATTCTTTCACTATGAAATTGACTCATGATGTAACAATTATTCAATATTTCTAATAAGTATTTTATAGTAATTATCAGGACTTCCTCATTTCCTGAAGATTAAATGAGAATATAAAAACACATATTTAGAGAGAAATTGATAAAATTATGGACGCTATTATTTTGTATATTTTAAATCAATATAATACCATTTGGCTGTTGAACCAGATATTATGTAAATAATAGTAATAATGAGTAAAAACTGAGCTCCGTTTTACAAATTCAAACAAGGGCCTAATAAATATGTCATTTATCTATCCGACTAAAAAATTCTGTCATTTGCTTAACAAAAGCTATCTTGATAAAAGATATAACTATTAACGATCATATATTGAATATAATCGTAATGGCCGCTGCTATTTCTGGGTTTTATGATAAAATTGACTCTATCCAGAAAGCTTACTTCTTAGAATATTTGTTGCAAGATGTTCGAGTAACATACACACGTAACACACAGATATCGTTAGTGAATGTGTCAATTGACGCTAAAGAAGGCGATATATCATCTATCCCTCGATGGATGGCAAAAATATTATCTAAGCAAAATATCCTAGAAATTCAAGAGGATGGTACTTCCACATATATTTCAAGGGCTTTCAATCGTGAGAGAATATCCAAACCACATGAGCTATCTGGGCTAGATCCTGATTTTTATGCTAGAGTTCACGATTATATAGAAGGATTGAATGAAAGAGAAAGAGAGAGCATTATGGTTTCTTTAATTTCATTTGTGACTTCACGTCTTGAGAAGATTGTAAAATTGGCAGCTGCTTCTCCGCTTTCTGCAGAACTAGAGTCAAAACTCTCAGTTGAAGAAAAAGAACTTTATCTTTCAATTCATAATTATTCATCGGAATTCAAGCAAAAGGTGTTAAAGAAGTTTGGCTGAGCAACAAGAACAGACTGCGGCTGCATTGGTAAATGATCTGGAAAGGTTTTTACGTGCATTTAAGGATAGGGAAGGAAAATACAAGTATTTTAATAGAATTAATCACATGATGGCAGCTAATTCTAGCTCACTTGTGGTAGATTATATTGATTTCGATACTTTCAGACCAGACCTTGCTAAGCAAATTACACATAATCCTGATGACATGTTAGAGGCTTTTAATGCAGGAGTATTGGACATTTTGAATGAAATTCATCCTGATTATGCGCAAGAAATACAAGATAAAGTTAAAGTTAGAATAGGGAATTATACTGTACAAAAGGGACTACGTGATATCAATGCAGAGGTAATTGATAAACTCATTGGAGTTTCCGGTATGGTCGTTAGGTCATCTGAAGTAAAACCACTTGCCAAAAAAATTGGATATAGATGTCTCAATTGTAATACGATCAATGAAGCTCAGCTAAAAGGATTGGTCTTGAAAAAACCCTCTAAGTGCCTTAACTGTTCAGAAAAAGACCTTGAAATGGATCCGGACAACAGCATTTTCACAGACTTTCAAATGGTAAGACTCCAGGAGCTTCCTGAAGACTTACCTGCAGGCCAACTTCCACATTATGTAGAAGTTACCGTAATGGCAGATCTTGTAGATAGATGTCGTCCAGGCGACAGAATAATGTTAACTGGAGTAGTGAGAATAGAGCAAGAACAGATCTCTCCACAAGTGAAAACCAGCCTTTTCAAACTAAGAATGGAAGGAAATAATATTGAGTATCTCGGAGGACATGCAGGTACTAAGGATACCAGAACTATTGAAAGAATAGCTATAAGCACGGAAAATGAAAGACAAATTCTTGCTATTGCAAGTAAATCTGATGCATATGATAAAATAATTGCTTCTTTTGCTCCACACGTTTATGGTCACGAAGTAATAAAAGAGGCAATACTGTTATTGATCGTAGGATCAGTAACAAAAAAACTAGAGGATGGATCTACTCGTAGGGGTGATATCAACGTTCTTTTGGTTGGCGATCCAGGTACTGCCAAATCTGAAATGCTAAAGTTTGCTGCCAAAGTTGCTCCAAGAGGTCTATATACTTCTGGTAGAGGTTCAACTGCAGCTGGTCTAACTGCTGCTGTAATTCGGGATAAATCTGGAATTATGATGCTTGAAGCCGGAGCCGTAGTTTTAGGTGATCAAGGTTTGGTGTGTATTGACGAATTTGACAAGATAAAAGCAGAAGACCGTTCTGCACTTCATGAAGTGATGGAGCAACAGACATGTTCTGTTGCAAAAGGAGGCATAGTTGCAACTCTGAACGCGAGGACTTCTATTTTATCTGCCGCAAACCCCATGTATGGCAAGTATGATCCATTCAAGAACATAACTGAGAACGTCAATCTGCCTATTCCTCTTTTAACTAGATTCGATCTTGTGTATGTGGTAAGAGATACTCCGGAAAGAGAGAAGGATAGTCGTGTTGCAAGTCACATTTTGGAGATTCATCAAGATGCAGATCACGCCGCCCAACCTGCTATTGATATTGATCTGTTCAGTAAATATCTTGCATTTTCAAAACAGATTGAACCAAGATTAA
>JBKPMK010000014.1:0-7037 GCA_046732115.1 Thermoproteota archaeon | reverse complement strand
TTTAGGTGGAGGAAGATCTAAGTTATTATGACTCCTGTGTATCTCCATTAAAAGAAGTCATTCTCCACGATGATAAGAATGGAGATGATGACATTGACACCAAGACCAATTCACTGCAATGCACTGTACTCATAGTATTATTATGCCATAAAACCATTCAGAAATTAGTTTTCTAATGATTCAGAAAAACAATTTACAGCAGGAAGAAGAAAGGGGCACATTTCATAATTGTGAAAATGAATACTGTAGAAGGCCAATTTCTTGGCCTAAAGGACCCTATAGCACAGTCGGACCAAAGTATTGTAAATCATGCTTAAAGTGGCATCAGTAGTAGAGGTAGATAGTAGATAGATAATCCAAATTTTATATTTCGTTATTGCTATATTATAGGTGGCATAGTATGCAAAGCAACAAAGAAATAATGGGTAGGGAAGCTGAACTACAAGTCAAACTTCCAAATGATAGGATAAAATGTACTGCATGTGCTAGGCTATGCGAAATCCCGGAAGGTAAAACAGGCTTATGTGGTATTAGAGGAGTTTCAAATAACAATTTGTATTTGTATGTATATGGCAGAGTTATTGCAGGCCACATTGATCCAATAGAGAAAAAACCTGTGACACATTACAAACCAGGTTCAGCAATTTATTCTATCTCAACAACAGGCTGCAATTGGCTATGCAAATATTGCCAAAATTACGACACTTCCCAAAGACGCAAGGTAGAAGGTGTCGAAATGACACCAAGAGAAGTTGTAAATATGGCTGTAAGCTATGGTGCTCATGGTATTGCATATACATATAATGAACCTTCTATTTTTATTGAATTTGCAAAAGACTGTGGAATTGAGGCTCACAAGAAAGGTATCTTTAATATTTTTGTTTCAAACGGCTATGACACACCTGATTCTGTCGCCATGATGAGCAAGTTTTTGGATTGTATAACAGTTGATTTTAAAGGTAGTGGTAAACAAGAGTTTGTAAGACAATATATTGGAATTCCATCAGCTGATCCAATTTTTCAAACACTAAAAGAGATAAGAGACAAGACATTCATTCATACAGAAATTACAGACCTTATAGTTCCCCAAGTAGGAGATGACCTACAATCTGCAAGAAAGTTGTGTAAATTTGTATACGATGAGCTAGGACCAGATACTCCAATTCATTTCTTAAGATTTCATCCAGATTACAAGATGATGGAATTTGATATGACACCAATTGAAACTCTGGAGAAACATCATGCTATTGCAAAAGAAGAGGGACTAAAGTACGCCTATCTTGGCAATGTTCCAGGCCATCCATTAGAACATACTTATTGTCCTGAATGCGATAACATTGCGATAGAACGTTATGGGTATAGCATAGGTTCATGGAATTTGGATGACAATAACCGTTGTAACAATTGTGGTTATCCTATCCCAATAATAGGCAGACTTAACAGAGACAGCAAAAGGAATCTGTTTCAGATCCTTCAGTAATATAGATAGATAGATGAAGGATCTATTAAACCTGATGCACTGCAGTTCTATTTTGTAAGAGTAGTCATTGGAAAACTACAAAAGCAAAGTCCAGATCTTTTCGTTATGGCCGGCTGCAGCTACGACCATATCAGCTTACGTTATCCATCTTCAAATAATTAATCACATTACATAATAAACTGTATACTTAACCTTCGAATTTTCTTTTTTAAAGAGATAATCGTTTTAGTCGATTCTGTTAATATCGGAACAACTGACTCAAATGTAAATCTGGTTATTATGCTGTCTCCTCTCTGAAATGTTATTAATGCACTAACTGTGTTACTGCTATTGTAATAATCATCATCGTGATGTTTCTTGGTCACATTGTCATTATTATTATTATTATTATTATTATTATTACTGCTCCCAAGATGCTTATCAATAACAATATTATATGTTAAGCCACTATTTGCCATCATTACAATCTCTAAGAATGTTTTAATTGCATCTTTTCCGCTAAATCCTGCTGCTATTTTGCTAAATGGTTCATGGACTATTGCATCATCTGCAAAAAGCGATAACAATCCATTGATATCGTGGTGTTTGATAAGCCTAAAATACTCATATATTATGCTCTTATTGACAAGCATAGAAGAATAAAGTGGGTCATATTCTATATCTATAACATCCATGATTTAGACGGCTCTTGTCTCATTAATGCAAATTCCTAACTAATAACCACTATGTCTGCAGTGCACTAAAAATTCAGATATGTATCTATCTGATCAAAATTTTTCTCCCTGATCTCTAAAGCATAACTTCAGCCACAGTAGTATGTGGAGTTACGTCTACATTGACTTTAACATTGGCCAGGTTTTCAAAAATAAGTTTTAACAATTCCTTTGTAAATAATGACCAATTCTCACCTAATTCATGTTGTATTACAAATACATGTTTTCTGCCACCCTCAACCCTATGATCAGAATTTATGCCTGATACTTTCATGTATTCTTGCAATACTGCTAAGGTAGTCCACAAATTATATTGCTTTTTCATAAATAGTACAGAATCTTTCATTATACTAAATGCAATCTGAGCAGCAGATTTTATAATTTCATCTCTGTAAGGTGATAAATCTTTAACGCCGATTTTATCCCTGGCTATTGCTATGGACTTGTCAATTAAAGAAGATAGCATTACTTTAGGCACTGGCATCATACCGATTTTACTTTCATAGCTGTCCCATTCTGTGTATCTTTTTAGAACCTGATTTACTAAAACGTTAAGTGAAGTTTCCTTTTGGTCTGCTTCACGCTGCATTTCGTCTATTACAGAGGAATCAAGTCTGAAGGTAATACTGCGAGTTTTTGAAGTCGTACTTGAAGTATCCTTTGCGGATGATGGTTCTGTATAGTATGTGTCAGTCAATAGTTAGATGCTAAAGAAAGTCATATGTTATTTAATCTTTCCAGCTATTTTTGCTGATCATCTTATAGATTGCTAGCGTCTCATTAGATCCAGCTTAAGGAAATGGTACGGCTAAAAGGAAAGGAGTTGAACTTTTTGACGTAGAATGGTCATGAGTGTTGAGGTAAGCTGCGTACTACAGGTAGTAATAGCATTACCATAATTGTTGTCATTATTATCACTAGTACATACTTTGGCATTTGCTCCATGAATAATAGATGTCATAGAAATTGGTGCTGATAACAACACAGCAGATAATATCAGTATAGTCATTGTTCCTGTTGATGTTGATGTTGATGCTGATGCGTATTTGTGGATTCTAATTACTACTCTTCCTTCTAATAATGATATAAGAAATCATGCATATTTGGTTTGTATCAGCATAAGTACTAATTTTGTTATAGTGGTTACTTATATTATATCAAGTTTCAGCCGGGAATTAAACGCACAGAACCATCATTATTAAGAAGGCTTAAAACTATAACAATTTTCTTTCACAAAAGGGGCAGAAATTAAAGGTATATTGATCTTTGCTTTAGATTCCAAAGTTGTGCGGCTGTCAATGATATTGATTTAATCGTCATTGGAACTAGAGGAAGAACAGGACTAAAGAGGCTTGTTATGGGAAGCGTGGCAAATGGAGTTGTACAGCATGCTCATTGCCCATTGTGGTAATCTGTTTGTATGTTAATATAATATGCCACATGTCCAGAAGTCATCATTAGCTTCTTTATTGCATCTGTTGCAGTAGTACGGTAGATTAGATATAAACAGGTCTCCCTCTCCTGCTCTTCCTTTCTGTCCATTATCATTATTCGAAAGCAGCTAAATAATTAGATATTATTTCCAAACGACACATTAAGCAGGTTTATTTAATCTACTCTTCAAGATCAAATTTCCTAGGTATGTAAGCAGTTGCAATAGAACTCTTCCTTGCAGCTGCCTTGAGTATATCTTTATCTGTGATTATTCCAACCATTTTTCCGTCATTATCAATTACCAGAAGCCGTCGAATATTGTTGCCATGCATAAGTGCTACTATATCCCTTATTGTGTTGTTTGGCTTAACGGTGACTAGGTTCTTACTCATCAATTCTCTTATGGGTGTTTGAGTAGTGAATAAGTCTACGTCACCAATCTTCCTGATTATGTCTCTTTCTGTAACTATCCCCACCGGTTCGTTTCCGCTTACTCCTCTTTTGACAATGACTATGCCGCCTAGATTATGTTCATTCATAATTTTGCAGACTGACTGTATCGTTTGACCTATGTTTGCTGTTATGACTGTTCTAGTCATATATTCAGCGACTGTAGGACTGTCAATATCCATAGCAGTGGCAGACTCGTCTTGTCCTCCTTGTTCTTTAACACTCATTATTGATATTCGAAGGTAGCTATCTTTCAGATTAATATTTCTGTTTTACAATACCACAACGTATATCAAAATGAAGCTAACAGCATAAAGGTCATTTCTAGAAAATTTTGCTTCACTGACAGCATTATTATTATTATTATTTTTGTTATCCTTACCTACTACCGATGATAAGGCTATCTATCACATTCATATACTATTGTATATACAATAAGAAAAATTTTTGCACCTATTGTATCACAGGAGCAGTTATGGCTATTTAAAAGACTGCATAACAGGCCGTTCTGGATATGGGACGTACAAGAACATAAGCGAGAGCGCATAAATGCAAACGGCTAGTGCTACTTCAATCACATGATCGGTCTGCCACAAAAAGACGGAGATGGTAAGCCTCTTTATGAGAGGCTTTAAACATCTCTGGATAAAGAAGGCTACTGGACTAGGCAGGATTTGGAATATTGAAGAGCATACACGAGAAGATATTAAAACTAATGGACAATGTTGTTTTGACCACCTAATTGACCCTAAGGACTTTTCAATTGGTCGAGTTGTTATTTCCATTATATTGCTTACTTTTTCTCTCTTTCCTTTCAGATTATTAAGATAATAGAAAATTTAACCACTCTCGTATATCGCTCTGACTATATCGCTTTTTGTAACAATTCCGATTAAATCTCCGGTCGAGCCTACTACAGGAATACCACTTATGTTATTTCTTGACATTATTCTAGCGGCATTAGCCAAATCTGAATCCTTACTGATAGTCATAGGATCATGTGTCATTACGTCTCTTGCCAAGAAAATAGACTTAATGCCTGATGGAGTATACTTGGGATACTTCTGGATCTTAGTTGGTGGTGCGACTCGTTCATCACTTGTGGTTTGCTCTTTTGAGGTATCACTTTGATATCTACTGAAGAATGGATCTGAAAGTACACTCATTGGCAGCAGATCACGCCCTGTTATTATGCCAATAGGTTTGCCATCTTTTGTGACTACTACTCGTGATACGTTGTTGTTAGTCATTAAAAGAAGAACAACATGCACAGTTTCGTCAGGATCCACTGTAAATAGCCTCTTACTCATGTAATTCTCTACCAGTCTTTTTTTTGCATAGTATTTTGCGTACGTATCCACTATATCGCTTTTAGTAAATATGCCCTTGAGGTTTCCGTCAGCATCTATTATTACTATCGAGCTGATTTGGTTATCTATCATTAACTTGGCACATGTTTTCAAATCAGCTTCATCGTTAGCAGTTATGAGTTGTTGCTTGCCGGTAGCAAGCTCATCTAATCTAATTTCATTAAGTCGTCTGCCAGATGTGTCTTCGTATAAGAATCTTGAAATGTCCTTTTCAGTAAGAATTCCTATAGGCTTATTATCCTTTGTAAGTACTACCCTACTGATATTATATACCATTAGTGAATTGCGTGCATCATAGAGGGTTTTATTTGGCTCAAGCGTGATAACGTCTATGGTTATATCTACTTGTTTTAGCGTTTGCATGATTTAATGTACTGTTGAGAATTTTCCCTCCTATATTTATACACTTACCATGTTATGATTAATTGCCATAGAATATTACTGGATCATATAATGAAAATACTGTAACAAAACACTATACGTCTACCTTATAGAATATATACGTCGTGATCCCATATTTAAAACAATAATAATAATAATAATAATGACGATAATCCTTTTTCTTTATTCTATGTCTTTATGGTTCAAGATAGTAATGGTGTTATCACAGATGCAGAATTAAACTTGCAGACGATAAAACACAAAAGTCTGGTTCTTGATTCTGTTAATATTATTGCCCACATTACAGGACCAGACAAACAGCAGCAATTGATATTCTCTAGTGCCATGCAACATTATATATTGCAAATCCTATCTCTGGATCAGCATCTCTGGACGAAACCATATATATACTAAAATCAGACCGATTCAATGCACATCCTTGAACTTTTCATTTAACTTGTCCATTCGTGCTTGGTACCCTTTGTTGTACTCAAGCTCGTCTGGCACCAAAGTAGCAGGATGGATAAAGCCCTGATTTCTCATAATCATTGCTCGTTCAGATGCCATCATCCTTTGCAAATCCCAATCAGCTGTACTAAAACCATCATAAGGACCTGTTAGCCTACCATTATGCATACTATATACTAAACACGATACAATAGGTATAGCATAGTTTACACTTGCTGCGGAATTTAATTTAACAGGCATCAGTGGCATATGATGACTTCCTCTAGTATTTCCGGCCACAAAATACGGATCGTTAAATGCACTACATGCTTCTTCAGTTGCAGGAAAATTCTTCTGAGTTCTAACAATTGATATGGGATCGTCTTTTCCAACATACGTACCGGCAATATTGTGTAATCTATCAGTAGAAGAAGAAAGAATTTGCTCTGCTTTATCAGAAGAAAAAACAGAGTGTACTACGTATCTTCCCGGATACATCAATGAAGTTTCAAGTTCTGGCTTGTCAGCCCATAGCTTTAGCTCTGCTATCTTACCTGTTATCACATCCAAGATTCTAAATATTACTCCAGATGCAAGCTTTTCATTAATTAATAAACCTGTATTACTCCTAGCGTCAACAAATGTTCTCCAAAACGGAAAATTAAAAGCACCTGGTTCCGTTTTGTCTGCAGCAAAAATACAGAAAACCTCACTTGGGCGTTCATCCATTTCTATCTCAGCTACCCCAGGACCCATTCCTTT
>JBKPMK010000013.1:0-2437 GCA_046732115.1 Thermoproteota archaeon | reverse complement strand
AATAGACGTCCGCAAAGGCGTTATCTGCCTCATCAGCAAGAAGTACTAATAAAAGAAATCCAAAAAGGATTGATTGAATTGCACTAATTATTCCTAGAGTATCAGAAATACCAAGCATTAGCCCTCCAAAATAAAACAAGATATTTGTTAGCGCAAAACCGATAAAGGTGCCCCTAAATGCAACCTTACTGCTCCTTGCGAATCTGTTATAATCTGCAGCAAGTGGCATCCAAGATATTGGCATAGCTATTACAATATCCAATGCTGAAAAAAAAGACATCCCACTGCCTGTGGATGACAATATTTTTGCAAAATTTCCTGTCATAATCAAATGTACAATTATAATTATTGAAGATGCATATGATATCCACACAGCAAATTTTCCTAACCAATTTCTTATTACGGTAAGCGGGCCTATTACGCCAAGGAGTGCAATAAAGGCTCCAATGATAACTACCCAAATATGGTATGCAATTAGTTTTCCTACTAACATTTCAGCAGCTTTTGACATTATCATAATCTCAAATATTGTCCATCCAACAAGTTGCATCACATTTAACACTGCTGGAAGGTATGCTCCCTTAATACCAAGTGACGGCCTAATGCTAATCAACGCTGGAACTGCATGGTCACTACCAATTTTCCCTGCAAGAGCCAGTAGTATGGAACCTGCAATAGAACCAACAATAATCGCAAATATGGCATCATAAAATCTGGCTTCGCTAAGAAAAGAACCTGCAGAAAAAACTAGGAGGCCTACGCCAAGACTTGACCATAATACAAAATAATCTATTCCATTTAGAAATCTGTGTCTTGATTGAACAGGTTCAATTCCCCAGTCAGGTGGATTTCTTATTGAAACCATTTTCAACCTCTATACTACCATGATTTTACTGCAGAATTTGCTGACAGATATTATATTACAATACCTGGTACCGAATAAATTATGAAATCCAGTTGCATTGTCCAATTTTTTTTGCTTATTTCCATAAATTAGCTCGCACATTAGATTAACCTCCAATGTTCAAATATATATTATATGCAAATGATTTCTGAAGATACAGAGAATCCTACAGTGAGATTAATAATTTATGAAACGCTCATAAATGTTGCCAGTTCGTTTCCCTAGTTATTAAATGCCATTGTTGTAATAAGAAAGTGTGCTTGTGCAACTATATTCTCTAAGAGTTACATAACTAGACTATAAACGATCTACCTTTGCTTAATGCCTACTTAGGGACTGAAAATGATGGTTGAACTATTATTCACTCTTATCAATGATTTGTATCTCCTGTAAACTATAAAGAATAACTTATATTGTTGATTTATATGGATACTATAGAATTTCTTGGTGAATAAAAGTAATTGTTCAACTACTTGCATATCTGTTTTTATCATATTTTGTATTTATTACCAAATATATTATATTCCAGTTCATCTACACTCACTTCTCTATATTAATAGATGACACATGAAAACTTATTTTGTCAACCATCTTGTGTGTTTGCAGCACCCTCAAAAACGACTACACCTTTCGTTAGAACCTCTTCACAAAAATGGTGAAAATGAGAATGAATGTACTGAAGGTTTCCTAAAATGTGATAACTGCGAAAGTGTATATCCAATAATCGAAGGAGTAGCAATACTAGTAAAAGATTTTGTGAAATATGTCGAAGGAAGAACAATGATGTATGGCAGGTGGTTACTCAATAGCAAAACTGATAAAATGAAAGATTTTCTTAAAGAAAAGAGCGCATATATCACTTCAAATCTCGCCAAAAATGACTTGTACGAAGAGGACGGTAAATGGTTTATCCCATATAGATGGACTCATTACGATAACTCTATTGAGGATAGGTTCATTAGCAAATTGCGTTGGCATCTCAAACCAAATGAGCTCTATAACAGAGTTGCTCATGAAATAAATTCAAAAATGGATGGTCTAGCGCTTGATATGGCATGTTCAGTAGGTTATTCCACCCTTCAGATTGCTAAAAAATATTCCTTTGCAATAGGCATTGATTTATCTTTTTCCTTTATAATGGAAGCACGAAAGAGGATGTATGAGTCAAATCAAGGAAATCTTGAGTTTTGTGTAGCTGATTTCCTAAATGCTCCATTTAATCCTATGAAGTTCGATTTGATACTTGCTCTTAATCTAATTGAATTGGCAAGACCAGAAGAATTATTATCTTCTGTACACGGATTGCTAAAACCACATGCCGATGTTGTATTAACTGACCCGTATGACTTTAATCGAGACCCAAAACCAAAGCAAATATTTGATGCTCAATCTTTTAGAAGACTGGTTAAAGATTCAGGATTTGCAATTAGTGAAAAGAGTAGTAAAAACGAATCTTTCATTCCATGGATATTAAAAATAAATGAACGCGCTTATTTATTTTACTTTGTAGACTATATTAGAGCAAAAAAAATT
>JBKPMK010000012.1:0-9256 GCA_046732115.1 Thermoproteota archaeon | reverse complement strand
GAATACTGAGAGTCCTATTGCAATAGGAGCCATAATAATAGCAGAAATACTAACTCCTAAGAGTGTTTTTCTTATATGGAATATTTGTTCAATAAAGGTCTCGATTATACTCAATATATTGAATCGATTAGAAGTGGAAGTGGAAAGAGAAGAATGAGACGTATTGGATTCTTGTTCTTTACTGAAGTCATTATTATTTTGATTATCACTGTGATCTAACATACTATTATGGTACACCCTTGTATTATTTCCTGTCATTCTGCCTTATATATGAAATGATTAAGAGGGTTAATCAGGTTTATTAACCAAATGCAAGAAACATATGCCAATGCTGATACTTGAGAACACAAATAATATTAGCTACCGCTGTCACTCTTCATACCAAATCAAGCTAAATCGAATATCAAACGATACTTAGATGAAAGATTGCCCGAAGAGTATGAGAAATGTTTGGTTGGACTTACCGCAATAACAAAAGAAGCATGGAATACATCTGCTAATATAGAAGATAAAAGAGAAAAGATACAAGCATTATCACTTGCAAAAGAGTGTTATTCTATGAAGCTGGATTTACTTACTAACGCTACAGTAGTTTGATGATGCTATTAGGTTTGTATCAGCTAAGACTAAGGATTTAAAATCATTTACTGAAGGCGACAAAGACGAACCGGATTATGATGAAGATAAAGATCAGCTAGAAGAAGAGCAGGAAGAAGGAATTGAAGAGACGATCACAAATCCGATTTTCTAAGAACCTGGTAAACCAATATTTTCATCATGTGCAGGACAAGTTACATTGATGAGATAGGACAACAAGTTTAAATAAAAACGCTATAAACAAACAATACATGCCTAAATTCCTTGATGTTCATCCCTTAAAGGGCGTGGATGAAGTAACGCTAAGAAAGTTTCAAAATGCGCCAGCAGATGAATTTCAAGTAAAAGCTATAAACTTGATGTATAACTACGATATAGACAAGTTTTATTGTCTTCTTGAAGCACCAAATAAACAGGCAATAAAAGATCACCATGATAAATATGGCTTTGAGTGTGAATGGATTACTGAGGTAAAAACAACTGCTTAATTTGACGATGACTTATTTGAATTGTCTATATATAGCAAGGTATTTTACAGTTTTTATTATTTTCTAACTTCTAGCTTCATCCGCATGCCATATTTAGGCCGTAATGTAATAAGTGGCTTTAATTCAACTTTATGGCTTATATCATGATGCATTTTCCATTGACTGAATATAGTAGCTATAAGCAATATTCCTTCCATCCATGCAAATGGCTCGCCTACGCATCCTCTGATACCACCTCCAAAGGGAAAGTAACTAAACCTAGGAAGATGAGACTTTACCTCCTTATTCCATCTATCAGGATAAAATAAGTCAGGGTCAGTATAGTATATAGGATTTCGATGCATTACATATTGGCTCATTAAAATAATCGAACCAGCAGGTATGACATATTTATCAACCTTGTAGTCATCTAGAGCTTGACGGCCTATAGTCCATGCCGGTGGATAAAGACGCATGGATTCTCTGAAGACCTTTTCAGTATATTCTAATTTCGGCACGTCTTCAATGGTTGGAACTCTTTTACTACTACTATTGCTGTTGTCATCTTTGTTGTCTTTGTTATTGCTGCCAAGTACAGAATCTAGTTCTTCGTACAACTTATCTGCTACAGTTGGATGTTGTGACAATAAATAAAGTGTCCATGTAAGTGCATTGGCTGTTGTTTCATGACCTGCTATAAATATTGTCATAACTTCATCTCTTAGCTGCGTGTCATTCATACGTCCAATTTTTGCTTCTTCGTCTTGTGCTTGGAGTAGAGTATATAGCAAATCTTCTCCTTGCTGTATGCCTTTTATCTCATTATCTCGATGTTCCCTTATCATGTTGTATACAATAGAATCCAATATTTTCTTAGCACGTTGATAGCCCTTGTTAACAGGCAATATCGGTACTTTTTCGATTAATTCGCCAAATGGCATTTGGAGACGATTAAAGTATTCCATACAAACCATAAGCGCATTTCCAACCTCACCATCATCTTTTTCTAATTTAACCTCTGAACCCAAAACTGCCTTACTAATAATTTCTAATGTTGTATGCATCATTTCTTTATGAATGTCAACTGTCATGCCATCCTGCCATTGCTGGCACATATTCGCAGCATATGTTGTCATTATATCTGCGTATTTCTTTATAAGAGTAGGATGAAACGCGGGTTGTATTATTCTTCTTTGCCTATCATGGTATTCTCCTTCGCTAGTAACCAACCCTTCTCCCAATAAGCGCTTTGAAACCTGTAAGCCTCTACTTTTTATAAAGTTTTTATAATTTCTAATTAATATGTCTTCTATGTAATGAGGGTTATTAATTAAATAGACGTGTTGTCTTCCAAACTTAAAATGAGAAATATCGCCATAGGTATATGCAATATCCATCAATGTTTTGATAGGATTATGTATGAACTCACGTAGTAATTTGTTAGGCAAAATTGAATGAGGGCCTGGGGGATATTCAATAGAAGAGTATGATGATGATGTTGTTGTTTTCATTTTCTTCATTTATCTTTAATCTGACTTGCTAATCAATGTATATAAATAAATACACAAATAAAAGTCAAAACGCAAGATCCATCTTACAAATTTGAAATAGAATGAAGTGTTATTTCATCGATGATGTCACAAGGTTACTCCTTTACGCACACAAAGAGAAAAGCGTATAGTTATCAGTTAGGAATCCAAGCTAACACTAGTGTCGAAAGTACGTTGACTAAAGGCTACTCAGATGATTTGGTTAAAAAATGTATTTGAGGAAATTTTTTATGTTATGCGATTGCTTACCAACTAAATATATCAATTCAATTCTACACCATGCGAGATAGTATCATGGTATTATGTTACTAAATAGATATTTGACTTTTACATAGCAACACGTGAGCAATACTTATAGCAGCTGTTAATGCTGTACGTACCAGTATGGGGAGTATATGCTAGCTAATGTACAAGAGACTTTCGACAAAAGAGGAGTTGTTGATAGCATTTCCTACTATCAATTCTTTTCGATGGAATGTGCGCACAGGCATGTCTATGCAGCTTCTAAAAGAAGATTATTCAAAGAATAATGTTAGACTTAGAGTACTTACACCTGTGGACAACCAAATTATGCCGACATAGAGGAATTAAAAAAAGTTTTATCCGAACTTGATATTAGAGCTCTAAATGAGAGTAGAGAAAGCAATAG
This sequence comes from Thermoproteota archaeon, assembly GCA_046732115.1. GTDB lineage: Archaea > Thermoproteota > Nitrososphaeria > Nitrososphaerales > Nitrososphaeraceae > JAFAQB01. Next base: position 5,993 of record JBKPMK010000012.1, on the reverse strand, counting down.
AGTTATCATTGTATTAGCTGACAAAAAAGAATCTCTCATAGTGGAGACAAAAGACGATACAAAAGACAATATGTATGAAGCAGCAGGGCTATCAATATATTCTAATAATAAATCAATTGTTTTGCCATATCTTGCCATATTTGAAACTCTTTGGAAGCAGAGCCAGCCACATATTTGTTAAAAAGAGCGTTTCTTGCTTTCTGTGTGCTACTTATTGATTGAAATAGGGACTATAACACAACTTACTTACTTGACGAGGAGTTATCATTGCATTCGATAAATCTAAAAACAAATAACTAAAACATTAGGATTTAGTCGTATTATAGTTCTTCTGTGGTATATGCTTACAGTTATCGGCGTAATAAAACAGGTTGGGCGTCAACCTTAATGCGAAATAGAGTATAGGGTTTTCGCCTCAGATCATGCCCCTGTTTGTTGAACCTAGCCTGGCGGTGCAACTGGTTTGCAGTGACATACAGATATCCATCGGTAGCAAGTGATAGTGTGTCAGGCCATAAAAGACGAGGATCATGAGTTACAGTATCCCATTTACCATCTTGGCTTCTTCTTAGGATAGCGTTATGCTCATAATTAGTGGAGTATATGTAACCTGCTGCATCAGATTCAAGGCCGTCTGCTCCTCCTCCTCTATCACCTTCATCAACTACGGTGGCACTGACATTTTGCTCATCTAGTGACTTATTAACAAGCGCGTCAGTTGATACGCTGTAGAGCTTGCGGCTACCAAGTGGGCAGTAATAAAGACGTCCTCCATCTGAGCTAATTGCTATACCGTCTGCTCCCATAGCAGCGCCACCATGTTTTGCCGATCCGCCTGGTTGTTGATACTCTAAGAACGGTCGACCTTCAACAATTGGAAGAAAGGTTCTCAATTGCTCTGCCTTTGTCGAAGGATGGTCATGCAGTCTGCGCCAGCTGGTTCCAGAATCCAAATCCACAACAATAATTCCATTAGGTCCATTTTGTGAAGAATCTGAAATGAAGGCCATGCCTTTACTGCCGAGTCGTAAATCAAAGCGAACATCATTAAGGTAAGTAGTTGGCAAAGCTACATCCTGTGGAAAGAGAATCTTCTTGATAATTCTGTTTGTAGCCAAGTCCACACATACAAGCTTGGGTCCTCCATACTTGGTTGGTTGAAACATAGGGCTACCTGTATCTAGAATCCATAAGCGATCTGCTGGATCGACTACTACTGATTGTACTGATACAAGAGCTGCCGCTGGATCATTTGGGTTGGTTTGGTTTGTAGCTTCATCTGGATAAGGAATTGCATCTCCTCCGCCACGTATTTCTGAGACAGTAAATGGGACTTCGTCGCCCCACTTTGGAAAGTTTATAAATATACGTCCTTGGTGTGATACAGTTACGCCGGTTGGCATAGCACCATAAAAGTGAGCTACTGGTTCTAATTTTCCGACGGGCCGATCTGATGGTAAGTTCTTTTGCTCTTGACTCGCGGTATTATTCATTGCCTCTCACACGGTGCCGAGTTGGACATTTCTTGTACCATGCTATGTACTAACACTTTCATGATTGGTCTTTTACGCTTCACATAAACTATAAGAATTATACCTAAATGAATTATATCAGTAATAAGAAGTATAAATAAACAATGAAGTCCAAAAAGTGCGATGCATGAAAAGCCAAGAAGAAGAAGGTGCTGCATCCCATGACAAAAACATAACATCCAGGTTATCTTCTGTTAAAAAAACTCTCAAATCATTAGGTCCAGGTATAATAACTGGAGCATCTGATGATGACCCATCTACTATAGCAACATTTTCTCAAGCTGGCGCCCAGTTTGGATTTGGAATGTTATGGCTGGCTTTATTTCAATATCCTATGAAGGTAGTGATTCAGGAGATATGTGCTAGAATAGGGCTTGTATCAGGCGAAGGTCTATCTTCAGCTATAAAAAAGCGGTATTCAAAGAATGTTGTATTACCACTTACAATTCTTCTTATTGTTGCAAATACAATAAACATAGGTGCAGACATTGGTGCTATGTCAGCATCGATTAGACTTGTGTTCCCTCACTTACCTGTTATTGTGGCTGCTCTTTCTTTTACTGCATTCATTATTCTCTCAGAGGTTTTTGCGACTTATAACAAATATGTAAAGATTCTGAAATATCTCACGATCTCTTTGTTTGCATATATTGCAACTGCTATAATTGTAGGTGGTAATTGGAATCAAATAATTACTGCGACCGTAATTCCACACATTGAATTTACTCCTGCATTTGCAATGATGTTTGTGGCTATGTTTGGTACAGCAATCTCGCCCTATCTATTTTTTTGGCAGGCTTCAGAAGAGGCTGAAGAAGAAGTAGAAAAACACAAGATAGAGGAGATTGGTAAAGGCAAACCCAAGGTTTCAAAGAAGGATATCAGGTTGATGAGACAAGATACCGCAATAGGCATGGCCTTTTCACAACTTATTATGTGGGCTATAATAACAACAACTGCTGGCAGTCTTAATGCGCATGGTGTAACATACATACAAAGCGCAGATCAAGCTGCAAAGGCCCTACAGCCTCTACTGAGGACATTTCCTCAAGCAGGTCAAATATCTAAAACTATCTTTGCTGTTGGCATAATTGGTACTGGACTTTTAGCTGTACCTGTGTTGGCTGGGTCTTCTGCATATGCTTTATCAGATGTGTTTGGATGGAATGAAGGGCTGAGCAAAACTTTCAGGCAAGCCAAGGGATTTTACTTAGTCATTGCTGCATCTACGTTAATAGGACTATGGATGAACTTTACCAATATCGACCCAATAAAAGCATTAGTATATGCTGCTGTTATTAATGGTATTATCGCTGTTCCAATTCTTTTTGCGGTTATGAAGATAGCAAATGATAAGAAAGTTCTAAGAGGGAAGACTAATAATCGCATGTCCAACGTAATTGGATGGTTAACCTTTGGTATAATGGGAATGTCAATTATCATAATGCTTGTGAGTTGGGGTAACCAGTAACAATAATCTGTACTTAGTTAACAGCTGCTGTATTATTTGCTAGGTACAGTTGTGTTTTGAATAATTCCCATAGGTATGCATATTGTATGTTATTGTACAGCAAAAGCTAAAGCTAGGATTCTGATTATGGTGTATGACTATTGACCTTCAAAGACCTAAAGAAAAGAGTTTCACTAGAAACAGCAACACAATGGCAATCCAGGCTATTCGAGACACGCGAAATAAACCATTTTGGATATGGGACAGAGAGCAGCACAAGCAGGAAGACATCAGAACAAACGGAGATTGCTGTTTTAATCATATTATTGGCTTACCACAAAAGCACGGAGAGGACAAGCCATTATACGACTATGAGCAACTCATATTTGATGCTCTTGTTAATAATAACTCCAGTCATATTTGGATTAAGAAAGCAGCCGGGTTGGGCATATCAGAGTTTATACTTCGCTTTATGGAATTGCTGTCCAACGCTACAACAATAGAGTGCTCTGAACTATATTAGAAGCAAGCAGCTACAACGGAGGAAAGGACAGGAATTGGATTAACCCACTAGCGATGACAACAACAACACGGCTGACCAATTAACTAAAGCAGGCAGTAGATAATCAGTGCTCTAGGCTATATTGAAGCGATTATTGTTATATTCACCTGACATTTTGCGCATTTAGCTCAGTTTGTGTCCATAATGTTTCAAAAATTGAAACGTAGCTTAACACAGTTGACTCACTATTAGAATATGTAGCCAAACCTATTGCTTCATTAGTTGTTTGTGCAGTATCGTTGTTGACTTCTATGACGAATGAGAATGTTGTATCTGAAATTATAGTTATCAACTTGCTATTGGAAAGTTTGTTGAGGTATTGAACTTCTATAAGACGATCCTTTAGGAATTCTTGTAGGATTTTTTTCTCATCTTCATTATTGTCAAATTATAATGATATAACTGGCCTTCACTGTACTGTTTGCAATAATGGTAAAGTGCACTTACTCCCGGTTGCTAAGACGGCTGTATATAAAACTGACTATCATAAAGATAACCTGGCTTCATAGTTGTTGTCCAGAACACCGTACTATGTGCGACAAAATAAAAGCTATATTTGTGAGAACTCATGAAGCACTATGATAATTTTCGTCATTCGCTAAATATGAAGAGAGTTATCCGGCTTTCTGCTGCTAATCACCTGTACAGGACAGTATGTAAAGCTATCATCCGCCGAGAGAATAATAACAATAGTATACATACATATCCAAACCATGAGATAGTAAATAGAAAAAGCTGTAATTTTTTATAAATAGCCATATAAGCAATAGAAGGGTAAGACTATAGAATGAGCAATACCAATGCCTCGGAAGAAAATGTAGAATCTCCATCTTCTTACGGAAATGAAGCTTATAAACAACATAGAATACAAGAGAAAAAGAAACAGCACAGACTAGAAGACGACCATTCTTCAGAACCAAATGACGTTAAATGGCCTGCTACGTAATGCCGTGTCATACTTTACGTACACTGAGCAGGAAATAAGTGATATTGCCTACGTGTTTATGTATTTCCATACTTTGATTTCAATGGGTAAAAGTTCACCTATCAATTATTCTATAAGGATATGAAATAGCGTAAAGTAGAAATACATAAAGCTAGCGTATGAATAATTCATGGTTTACAAGTATATTGACATAGTCGGAACCTCAAATACAAACATTACTGATGCGATTAACAATGCGTTTCGCGAAGCTTCAAGGACGGTCAAGAATATAAAATGGGGAGAAATGGGTCGTGTAACATTTAGAGTAGAAGAGGGAGAGATGATAGAATATCAAGCAGAAGTTAGAATTGGCTTTGAAGTTCAAAGAGATACAGAACGGTAGTTACGATTATTTCACTATACTTGAATTATAGATACTATACAGTAACTCCCTCAAAAAGTTCAGTTTTTAGACCTTTTTAAAATACCCTGTAGATCATCTATACTTTCGCTATTAAGGATATCAAAGTTCATAGACTTAATTCCATTACTTACGAAAACAATGAAAATCTTTTATCTGAGCATCAAAGCATCTCTGTTTCTATGTCTCTTGCTCGCTGTTCTTTTAAATCTTGATACCACCTCCATTTTCTTCGCCCATTATTTCTCTTGAGGCTGCTATAATCTGTTCTGTCAAAACCAAAGAACCCAAGAACCGTTTCTGCTGCATCAAGTATCATTTCTTTATATTTTTCCTTATCATAGGGGGCAGAGATTGTATGTTCTCAATAAGTGTCACTCTACATAGCGGGTTGTTATGCTTCGAATCCTTATTGGGATCATGTACGTAGGTACATGCCTAATTATCAAGAAAAGATAGAATGGCTCAAAATAAGCGGAAACCATTTAATTTAAGATATTTCTGTTGCCCCGAATTCCTCTATTTTACATAAGTGAACCTGAGATAGTTGAGTTACAATACATTATTAACATATGTGAAAAACCGTCTGCTAGTAACCTGTATAATTATCTTTCATATGTTAATGGCGTATACAGGTCAAGGAGTTCAAGTTATCAAGAGATCATTTCGAATACTACTGCTAAACTAGCAGGGAATCCTGCATATTCGTTAGAATTCAAAGACGTTCCTTCTGCAGGTGCACAGAATAAGAATATACCCAACTGGTACCATAACACTGAGTGGCTTGATATTCTATATAGACTATCGTGCGGAATCGCTAGATTGTACACAATGGGAAGTAAATCAACGATGTTGCAATTATAATTTTTTATCATTTCAATAAGATTTGTATCACTCGTCCCAGCACCTTATTCCATTAGTACAGAATTATGTAATTGTTTGTCATATATGATGTGGATGCTTCTCCTCTAACTCCTCCTGTTTCTTGGCAATATCTTCCTCTTCAGTTGTCTCGTCATCACGAAGCTGGCCGTGAGCCTCTTTCTCTAAATGTTGCTTTCGATCCTCATCGGTGGTAAAGATGGCTCCGCATACAAAACATT
>JBKPMK010000011.1:0-2172 GCA_046732115.1 Thermoproteota archaeon | reverse complement strand
GTAACCTTTGAGTAATTTAAGGATTCCATCTTTGTATTCTTTAAATCTTCAGGAGTGCTAATATATACTCTTAATCTTTTAAAGGCTTCTATGCCGCTTGCTTTACGTTTTGGTAACATTCCTCTTACTATTTTTGTTATCATTGTATCTGGCCTTCTAGGGTGAAATGGACCGTGAATCGGGTTGGTGACTGAGTTAATTTCAAGTTGCTCTTTGTAAAGATTTACTATCATGTATCGATTTCCAGACAACATAGCTTTTTCGGCATTTACAACAGTAACCCAGTTTCCTTTTAATAACAGCTTAGAAACTTGTGAACACATTCTGCCAACTATGCAGTTTGTTGCATCTACTACCACCAATTTTTTTTGTGATTTTAATTCTTGCTTAGCCAATTATACGCACTCCTTTACCATCAGGATAGTTTTCTATCAAGTAGTCTAGTGTAACAATCTTCCCTCCAGAATCAATTATCTTCTTTGCAGCGGTTTCAGAAATTGAAAAAGTGCAAACTGTCAATCTATGTCCTATTGCTCCTGAACCCAGTACCTTACCAGGAACTATAACTACATCATTATTTTTAGTAACATTTGCCAACTCGCTCACATTAACTTCCCTTCTGTTTGATCTTGGACCTGAAAGCTCGTTTTCTAATGATCTCCAAATTGAAGCCTTACTATTTTTAAAAGCTCTGCGGAGAGCCCACATGTTATCATATAATAAAGTATTAGTGAGCATAATCTATTCCGTCCGTTACCTTAATCCCCAAATAAATGTACCTAGACATTCTTAGGCAATTCCAAGGATTGGATTACACGATTGAAACTCTTTACTTTTGAATTTAGCTTTTCAATGGCTGCTAGTACTACTTCTTCTGCAGTTAGGGCACCATTTGTCTCAATGGTCAAGATAGATTCATTTTCATTCTTTCCATCTTTAACAACCGCTGCTGATGTTGGTTGCCACTTTGCATGATCCTTTCCAACTCCTAGTCTTGCATATGCTTCGAATTTTAGCTTTTGGCTGGGAGCGAGAACAACTATTGGAATATCTTTGCTGACCGGTTTTACAAGTTCATCTTCAGATAAGAGCTCTCCAGAAGTTACAACTCTAGTTTTTTCATTTGCTTCAGAATCCAAAACTAGCAAAACTCTACATTTTGAACAACCTAAAGTGCTTTTACAATCACAATCATGGGGCATTACGAATCTATTTAGGTCTGTCCGCAATGGAATAAGACCTAATCGATGTGCAATGGCCTCATCGTGCATTACAGACGAGTTATCTAAAATTACAACATCATCTATGGCTAAAGTTGGAACCTCACTTATAGACAATCGTCTAATAGCATTAACATACTGTCTAGGAACGTTATTAAATTTGATAGTAATTATCTGGTCTTCCTTTTGAATAACATCCATGGAGTGAGAGGTCATATTAAATCCAAGACTTTTTGCCCATTGCGTACTTAAATATCTACCTAGGTCATGTTTCAATTTTGGTAATTGACATGATCATTGCCTTCTTTATAATGTAATTTATTTGATCTTATTGAAATATGAAATTATCATGAAATATATGTATAATGTTAATATTATACATTCTATAAATTATGTTTAAATGTTTAAAATATTTGCCTTAACATATTTTATAATATTAAGTAATTACCATCTAATATCTTTTATACTTCCCTGATAAAATTGTGTGATAATGGTTCAACCACCCAGATCAGCAATTATTGTAGGCCTTTTCACTCTATTGGCGGTATTATTTTACTTCAATTTATCGTACAACAATGCATTTGCCGCACCTGAACCTGGACCTCAGACGACAACAAATAACTATACAAAGAATGATTTTGCTGTGAAATTTAGTTGCTTCGAAAAAGATGATAAAGGAAATCTCATAGTCAATAAGACTACTGGACTTCTAACACCATGTAAAATAGATACAGGAGATAATGCATGGATGCTGGCGTCTGCAGCATTAGTGTTGATGATGACTCCTGGCGGATTAGCAATCTTCTACAGCGGTCTTTCCAGACAAAAGAATGCAGTAAACACACTGATGATGGTTTTCATAACAACAGGAATAATAGGCGTGCAATGGGTATTATGGGGATATAGTCTGGCATTTGGACCAGATGCTATGGGAAATGGATTTATAGGTACC
>JBKPMK010000010.1:0-5381 GCA_046732115.1 Thermoproteota archaeon | reverse complement strand
AAGACAAGAGAGAAAAGATACAGGCATTATCATTAGCAAAAGAGTGTTATTCTATGAAGATGGATTTACTTACCAATGCTACTGTTGTAGATGATGCCATTAGGTTTGTATCATCTAATCAGTCAAGGATGACTTCAGCTTCCAGTAGTAATGAAGATGATAAAGAAGAATCAAGAGAACCTGATTATGACGAAGACAAAGATCAGCTAGAAGAAGAGCAAGAAGAGGAAGCTGGAGAAATAACAAACCAAGTCTTTTAGAGATTAGAAAGCACCAATCCTTCTAATAAGATTTGGAGTCTAAAAGAGCACAACGATATGGAATAGTGAAATATAGTATGTGCTCTATATCTAACCATGTCAAGCTCATACAAATTTACAACAACTATTCCCAAAGTTCAAAGAGCTTTGATATTACAGGGAGGTGGAGCACTTGGTGCCTATCAGGCCGGTGTTTTCAAGTCACTTTATGAGAAAATAAAAAGAAATCAAAATAATGATGGTGATGATCATAACCGCTTATTTGACATTATTGCAGGAACTTCCATAGGTGCTATGAACGGTGCCATTCTTGTTAGCTATTTTCTTGAGAATAAAAAATGGGAAGGCTCTGCGGAAAGACTAGAGTCATTTTGGAACTATTTGTCAACCCCTACGCCACAAATATCAGAAGCATCAAAACAGTGGAAAGCACAATATGAGAAAGGAAACAATCCTTCTCTTGCATCAGAAGAAGCAGCCAGAAGATATTATTCAGTAAAAGAATTCTTAAAATCAGGAGTTGAAAAGGTATTCAAGCCTATTTATCCTCCAAAAGAGGACAAGAGATTTTGTGATTCACAGAACCAATGGCTTGTCTATGATAACCAACCATTAAGAAACAGCATAGAAAAATTCGCTAAATTCCCTATTGCAACTAGCTATGAGAAAGGAGAGCCAAGATTACTTGTAATTAGTGTTGATGCAGCAGAAGGAACAACAGTCACATTTGACAGCTATGAGAATGAGCAAGGAAGAAGAGAAACAGAATATGGTGATTCTTTATTAGGAAAACCTGTTATTATCAAATACAACGAAGGTATTGGTATCAACCATTTAATGGCAAGCTCAACCTTACCTGAAGTCTATACTTATGAAGAGATAGAAGGGCGTAAGTTTTGGGATGGGGGATTACTAAGTAATACTCCAGTTAGGGAACTATTAGAAGCACACAAAAAGTTTTGGGAAAAGAGAATAGGTTCTCAAAACCTTGAGAATTCCTTTAAAAAAATGAGAAGTAAGGCAGTAGTAGATGATCCAAATGAGTACAAGAAATCACAAGAGCAGATACAAAGGATTCCTGATTTAGAGTTGTATATAGTAAATGTATTTGATCCCAAGGAAAATGACACCAATATCAGAGGAGGTAATATTGTACCCCAAGATTTTGATGGAGTTAAAGATAGACATATGGATATAAAATATAGTGACGGATATGATGCAAAAACAGATGGACTTATCACGGACTATCTAAATCTAATTGAAAGGCTGATTAGTCTTGGAGATTATGATGATGCAATAAAGGAGAAAATTAGTAAAATATTATTAGATGAATATGCACCCAGACGATTTAATACTGAAGAGTACAAGAGGTATATTGATATGCTTAAGGATACGTTCAAAATAGTTAAAGTAGTACAAATACAACGTAAAGACGATAGTGATAGTATCTCAGGAAAAATTAGTGATTTTACCTCTGAAACAATAAGCAAATTAATTCGACAAGGATATGAGGACGCCCTGAGTAAATAAATTATCTAACGACTAATGAAGTTTATGCTCCGCTGGGTAACTATAACTAGAAGGATATGCAGGGATGGTTAATGTCGAAGCTATCTAAGTAGACAATGTTGTAGCAGCTGCTATACAACAAAAATACAGATTACTTCCTGTCATATTGCAATTTCTGTGACTTCTGAACTCAAAGATTCCAAATGACATATTTAGTGAACATATGGAGATGCTTTATACCACGTAAGGAGTGAAGACTCTATAACAAAGAGTAAAGGAAGATAGCAGACTTATTATCCCTTACAGAGACATCAGTCCAACCTGATTGATTTGAACCCTGTTGTATAAAGGGGCTCTAGCAGATAGGAATCCTAGCATACTTATTGCGTTGCTACTTGCTTCCATCGTCATAATTTCCTTCACGATTTGAAGACTCAATGAGGCATGAATTATTATTATTCGAACGTTCGGTGGTGTGCTGCTTTGACATGTGATTTTAGAAAATCTGCTAATGGTCCACTGATTTTTTTAACATTTTGTTTAAACAATGTCATTACTTCTACTTCAGGTACTCTGTTTCCTCTCTTTGTGCAATAGATATTTACCTTCCACCTTTCATCATCAAGCCTTGGAAAGTCGGATCTATAGTGAGCTCCTCTACTTTCTTCTCGCATCAAAGCACTTCTAATTATGGCCTCACAAGCAATAAGTGATGATTTTACTTGCAAAGTTAGAATAATATTTTCAATATTTTCATTACTATCTGCGAAACTGGACTCTTTTAAATTAATAATATTATGTTTATTAGAATAAAACTCATTCTTTAGTTCTAAAATTCGCTTTAAACCGTCTTGAAGCCTTGTCTGCTCTCTTACTATTCCTGCATGTTGCATCATCAATTTTTGTAATTTATTACGGAACTTAATTGGCTCTTCAATTACGAAGATTCCTTCATAGTTGTCATTATCGTCATCATCATCAAATCTATTTTTTTGGTTTATAAGACTTGATTTTTTTAGCTGTGATAGCGACTCTTTAGTTTTCTCTGTATTTCCCTTCCCTGCCTGCATTGCTAATCTTGCTGCTTCATCACCAGCAATTTTTCCAAAAACTAGTGTATCTAACAAGCTATTTCCGCCTAAACGATTAGCACCGTGAATCTGACTTATCATCTCCCCAACTGCGAATAAACCCTTGACCCTTGTTTGACAGTTTATATCTACTACTACTCCACCCATAGAATAATGTGCAGTAGGCCCAACTTCCATTTTCTCTTTTGATATATCAATTCCATCAAATTTTTGGAATTGTTCATACATACTAGTAAGTCTTTCTTGAATTACTTCCTTTCGTAAGTGAGTTACATCTAGCCAGACTCCACCATGTTCTGTGCCTCGTCCAGAGATTATTTCATTATAATTAGCGCGGGCTACTACATCACGTGGCCCTAGCTCCATTCTTTCAGGATCGTAATTTTTCATAAACCTATCACCTTTTGAGTTTAGCAGAATGCCCCCTTCACCCCGTATTGCTTCTGTAGCCAGAGTACCCACTGCCTCCTCTGGCCAAACCATTCCAGTAGGATGAAACTGCACCATTTCCATATCTACCAAATCTACACCTGCTTCATACGCTAGGGATATACCTTCCCCATAGTTTTCAAAAATCCTTGAACTGCTTACTGCATAAACTCGAGTATATCCACCAGCCGCTAGGATTAAAGATTTGCATTCAAATGTAACAAATTCTTTCTTTTCTATGTCTATTCCAAATGCTCCTTTGATTTCTTCTCGTCCTATTACTTCTTGTTGTTCATTAGTCGCTTGCTCTTCAAGCTGTGCTGCTGATCTTTCTCTATTTGCATCATCACCCTCTGCTTCCAATAATAATTCTGTGATGTAAACGTTGTCTATCATTTTGATTTTCCTTTGATTTACCTGCTCCATTAAAACGCGAATTATTTCCTGGCCGGTCCAATCTTCGTAAAATACAGTCCTTCTATAGGTGTGAGCTCCAAAAAATCGCTGTGTTAGCCTACCGTCTTTCTCTCTATGAAATCTAGCACCCCAGTCTACTAATTCATTTATAGCACCAGGTGCATTTTTGCAAAGTATATCCACTCTATCATAGTCAGCAAGGAATTCACCTTCTCTTAGAGTATCAGCTGCATGTATCACCCAATTATCCTCTGGGTCCATAGTGCCAAGAGCCGCATTGATACCGCCTCTTGCAAGTGTTGTATGGGGATCTCCTTTTTTACTTGTACTAATTATGAGAACATTAGCACCAGCATCATGAGCTTCAATTGCAGCTCGAAGACCAGCAGAGCCCCCACCTATTATTAAAACATCACAAAAGTAAGTACACTGTCGTTTTTTCATCATGGGTTCAGCTATTTTATTATTATTACTATCAGGAACCTTGTTTTGGACATGTCTGTATTAAGCTCCCACGTGCTGTTATATTTTCCGCTGCTTGTTTGTTGTTAAATACCATTCTATATCGTAGCACAATGCCTGACATATAGTTGACATCATATAACTGTCCATCCTTTGCATGTATGTACACATATTCAAGTAAACATTTCCAGCACCTATAATTATTGTGCAATATGTGTTTGTTATCTGATGAAGTAAGGCAATGTAATTGACATAATTACTATTACGATCATTACAAGTGATAACAATAGGGCTGCATTTTTAACCACAGTCGTTTGTGACTTCGTCTTACTTTCAATCAGTGAACTATACCATGAGCCCCCATCAAGAAAACTAATTGGGAGTGCATTGAATATGCCTACATTAAAATTGATAAACCATATCCAGAATAACATATTTGCAATTATCGGAAAAGACGGTCCTATTATATTTGATTCATATTTTGGTGCCATTAAATCTGAATATGGAACTACATACATGCCCTGACCAAGTGTAGGAGGAGTTAGCAAAGCTATTGGGTTTGAAGTAAAGGCATTTTTATAACGATGCAATACTACAGAAGGATCAGGAGTCAGATCCCTTATAAAAATACCCATAATTCCTTTATTTGCTTGAGCAAATGATGGTAAATCTACAGAACGCGCTATATTTTTTCCTGCTTCATCACGCCACGTTATTTCTATTCTATGACCTAGATTAGATCTAAGAAGATTACCAAGATCCTCTACACTACGCACGTTTTGTCCAGCTATGGTCTGGATGACTGACCCTTTGCTCAAGCCAACTTTCGCAGCAAGAGAACCATCATTTATATCTGTAACTACAACTCCAAACTGTGGTTCACCAGAGGTCGGTAAAGGGGTAAGAGTTGATATTACGAAATAAAGTGCAACTAGTGAAATGGCTGCCATAATCATATTATTTAGCGCACCTGCAGTCAAAATGGAACTCTTTTGCTTAAAAGATGCTCGTGCTAACTCTTCTCGCTCAATATTCACAAATGCGCCAATAGGTATCCCAAGAATTAAGAGAATCCCCGTGGATTCTACCCTTATATTGAATACCCTAGCTACTATTCCATGACCTGCTTCGTGAATAACTAGCGTAATTATGAGTGCTATCAAACCATAAGTCACAGGAAAAAAGGGATTTAAAATTGGAATGAGAAAGTTAG
>JBKPMK010000009.1:0-5680 GCA_046732115.1 Thermoproteota archaeon | reverse complement strand
TGAATGTTTCCCTTAAACGCTCTTCACTTTCTCCATAAAATTTGCTCATTATCTCTGGACCGCCTATAGAATAAAAGTTTGCATTTGTTTCGTTGGCTACTGCCTTTGCCAACAATGTCTTTCCAGTACCAGGAGGGCCGTAAAGCAAAACACCCTTCGGTGCCTCAATTCCAATTCTCTCAAAAATCTCTGGATGTCTTAATGGAAGTTCAATCATTTCTCTAACTTTTTGTACTTCGTTCTTTAAACCGCCAATATCCTCATATGTTATCCTGGGAATAACACCACCAGCACCAGCTTTGGGTACTGATCCAATAATGAACTCTGTAAGATCATTGTCAACTAACGATGCTGCTGCATCTGAGGAAGGCGATATACTACTAACTACAAAACCAATTTTCCTTCCCATTATATTAAGTGGAATCATATCTCCCTTAGCAACTACACGACCATCAAGTAATTCTGGAAGATGTTCTTCGAGACCTACAATGTTTAATTCTTCAATAGGTGATAGAATTACTTGCTCTGCCTTTGTGACATCGGTAACCTTCTGAACGTTTACTCTATCATCAATCCCTACACCTATGTTGTTACGAGTATAGCCATCAATCCTAATCAAACCACGCCCATAGTCATCCGGCTGACCAGACCATAACAAGACGAAAGTTTTCTTTCTAGAACCCCTAATTTCAATTACATCTCCCGTAGATAAACGCAACTTCTCCATTACCCTTGGATCAAGCAAGGCTACTCCTCTACCTACAAACTTGGGATTAGTCTCAGACACTCTCAATGTCAAATTATCGTCTTTCATATTCTTATCCTGTCACCTCACCTAAATTCAAAAATAAAATATTGTGTGATATGGAATCTTCTATTCCACTCTTATCTCTTTACCCTTTGATTTTTGAGCTTGCTTTAGCTTGATTTTGAGCTCTAGTATACCATTTGAGTAAGTCGCCTTCGCAGAAGCATCATCTAACTCAACGTCTACTGGTATGTCTGCATGGTACTTCTTTTCTCCTTTCTCTGCATGTATACTAACATATTTGTCGGATACATCTATTTTGACATCTTCTTTGTTTACACCAGGCATCTCGGCAGTGATTTTCAATGTATTTTGTTTCCCATCTAACGCAGTATCCACTAATGGAGCTCTTACTCCAGTTTGTTCTACCAAACCTTTAGCAGATGGTCTTATATTGCCAAATTCTCTCACATGAGGCTTGCCATCAGGACCTATTGTAACTTGATATCCGTAGAAGTAAGGTGTGTTATTGGTTAGATCAGAGGTATTTATCTCACGTACCGTTCTGAACATTCTATTTAGCATATCCTCTGCCTCTGCGAATTCTTTCTCCATCATGTTTTCTAAAATTCTACTAGGTCTCATTCCCCAAGATGAAAATGGATATGTATCTCTCCACATTCTTTATTATCACCTAACATTATGTAATGTCTATTACAATATATATAGTTTACTTATATTGCACAAGATTTATTACCCATATAACGTGATTATAACATGCATGTATAACCGTCGTCCACTACAGTATCATCAGTCAGTACCCCAAGCGGTAAGGACAATTCTCGCTTCAAACAATCTATATTTTCAAGCACTTTCGTCAGGAATTACCAATTATACAGCATTAGCGCAGAAAATCAAAACGGAAGTTCAAAAGATTACGGGTACTGAAGTACAAATAGGAACTATAGTGGTTGCAATCAAACGGTTTGCAGATACATTAATCAAAGAACAAGAAAAGGAGGACAAACCAGATATAAACGATCGAACAGGTGGAGCTAGGATGTCACTAACAGGGAGCATAATAGATGTTGATTTTGAAGATAGAGAATTTGACGAGATTTCTAATATACTTGAGGAGTTCTTTGAAAATGAAAGCGGTAGCTATAATATTTTTCAAACAAATAAACAGTTGACATTATTTGCAGAAGACATTGAGGAAATTAGAAATATTGTATCGACTGCATCTGAAAGGTTTGATGGTAAGATAAAAGAAGGACTTTCGAAGATCACTATCACCCTTCCATCTTCGGCTGCTTCTGCTTCCACTCTTAAATCATCTGATGAAGAACGACAGCGGCTTAGTCAAAAACCAGACTATAATATGCTATCTTTGGTGTCAGATGTTCTATACAATAATCAAATTTCTCTGTATAACGCTTTCTTTGCTCCTAACGAAATTGTGCTTATATTAAATAACAAAGATGCTGCTAAAGCTTACGAATTGTTGAGAGCAAATATATCTACATAATGGGATCTAAACTACTAAAAGGAGAAGGAAACAAAAAACATATACGTCATTTAAGAATTGCAGGATGACTCAATGATCTTGATATCTGATTACTCAAAAAGAAAAAGCTTCGTTTTGTGAAACTTTTTTGTTATAATAATATTCTATTCTAATTTTATTATCTCTTCAGTACTCTTTGCTGTTGGCGTCTCTCTCCCAGGTATCAATATCATGCCTGCTGCTGGTGAACGGTTCTGGCTCTTACTGTTAGGAGGATTGTGGGGAACATTGGTGCCGCCATCATGTATGTCATTTTAACCAAAAATAGGTCAAAAGCAATAACAACTCTAGAAGAAGTAGAAGGTGCTGGGGCTATTCAATATTTATCCTCCTTTATTCATTCAATTAATCAAGTCTTCAATCTGCTGCTATTAAATAATATGTCATTGAAATCCGGACATCTCCAATTTTCTATATCCTTTGCAATCACAGGTGCAATAGGATTACTCATTGCACATGGCTTAGGACTACTAAGAGGATATTGGGGTTTTAATAACGATATGCGTTTTACTTCTACGTTAGACATATCCGTTACATTTAGCTTTAGCTCTATGAGGATCATTGGGACTATTGTTGGCGCTATAAAAGGTCTAATAATAACCGCAAATGTTGTAAATAACATATGGCTGCTATCTTTTATTCTGTTTGTATTTGCAAGTATCTTTTTTGCTGTAAGAAATGTTAACTATGCACTAGCAACCTTATTCCTAACACCATTTGTTCTAATTCTACTTGACATTCTAATCCCAGATCAAACATTGCTGGCACAAACAAGAATATTAGATACTCTAATCTGGTCCATGCTCACTTTGTTTGGAGTATTTATTATTTGGACATTCTCTAAGTTGTTCGGAATCACAAAACAATTATTATTATCTACTTAGAGCCGGTATGCCTGTGCTAGAATCTAAGAAGAAACTGTTTACAGGTTTGTCTCCACTATTAAAGTCAAAAATACTAGCAATAGAACCAACTTTTGCGTCAAGCGAATGATCTTCAATACCTTGTCCATCAAGCCAATTGTTCTCAATAAATCGTAATATCGATGTTTGATTGGTAACGTGATGATCGATATAATTTGTCTTTGAAAATGTGAATATTGCTAACAAAATAAGGCGAGGACCATAACCGCATCTGTCTTGATATACAGCTGCTGTATGTTGAGTATTACCACAAAGACCTTGTTGTCCAAATAACGCGTCAAATACTGGATCGCTAGATGTACTTACTAAGGGTGGCATAACATGGTCATACCAGCCATCCGAGTCATCATAGGTAATTATCACAGCAGTGCTATTCCATTCAGGAAGGCAGCCCTATGCCTTGTCTAATGGAATCCATTTACCGCTCTGAGTCTTGTTATTTCCATCAAAATAGATTCCTGACCACAGCCTTTGTTACATTGATGATATCACGTTTCTTGATGCTGATGTAGTTGCGATTTTTGACTCATGGAGTGTTACTTACCCCTTTTATAGACATAGGCTCATCATAATAGTTAATGGCTACAGCTTCAAATTCCAGGCGTTCTCCTTCCTAAGGAATATCGATGCAGCGTATGTGGCAAAGTTTTTGATAGTGCTGAAACATTGAACTCTCACAAGAGAATTGATCATAGTGAAGAAGGTTATCAGCCACCTGTAGGAGTAAGTTAGTTAGTTGTCATCATATACATAGCATTCTTATTTTTTAAGTAACATCTGCAAAGAGTAAGCCCAATTCTATCGAGCGAAGTTAATTGTGTCACTCCTCAGATTCGTGTTCTTCTATAGTTGTAGTCGTAGTTGTTGTTTTGCTTTCTAATCCACGCGTTAATTCAGATTCATTTAACAAGAATGCAAATATTTCACCATTGCATTCTGTTGTGGATTTCAATGTATATCCATTGGCTAAAAGTGCTTCTATTTCATTTAGCATTTTCTTTAGGCTTGCCCCTTCATGGATAATAGGATCAGCACTCTTAACTATCATCAATGGACTATCATGCCAGTTTGTCATATTTCATCTACTCATTACTTCTTTATGTGCGGTTGCACTTGGATCCATGAAATCATGTTCCTATATTTCATTTCAAACCGTCTATGTCAGACACACTATCCTATGCATTTAATACTGGTTTTCCTTTTCGTTACTATCTAGGGTAATTTATCTATAAAGTAGCAGAGAATTGCTACAACTTGGCAGTAATCAGATTATTGTCCATTTACGATATTGCATACATACATTAAATTTAATAATACTGAGGAATGGGGGAGGGTATGGCTAGTCTGAATTATGTAATTCCATGTGTTACTTAGCTGAGATAACTTAATCCCACACTCTCTTCTTTATTCTTTATTCTACTAGTAACTTACTTGTAATGTCTTTTACTACGATTGATTTTATGTTGACAAATTCCTTAATTCCAAATTCTGATAGTTCTCTCCCTATACCTGAGTATTTGGTACCGCCAAAAGGAAGCCTAGGATCAGATTTAACCATCTCATTTATCGATACAATGCCACTCTGAATATACCTTGCAAGACGAGTTCCACGCTCAATATTGTTAGTCCATATGCTTGCTCCCAAACCGAACTCTGTATTGTTTGCTTCATTAATAGCTTCATCCTCGTTATTGACTATAATAATAGGTGCCGCAGGTCCAAATACTTCATCTTTTACTATATCCATTCCATGATTTACATTTGAGACTATGGTGGGTTCATAAAAATATCCATTTCCTTCAATTTCCTTTCCTCCTGTCAATACTCTAGCACCTTTGGTCTTTGCATCTTCTACCTGTTTTGACAATGCATCCCTTTGATTCTGTCTAACCAAAGGTCCTACAGTCGTCTTTGAATTCATAGGATCACCCACAACCTCTGCTCTTATATTCTCCACAAATAACTTGGAGAATTTTTCAGCAATCTCCTTAACAACAATAAACCTTTTTGCTGCAATACAGCTCTGACCAGTATTGAGTAGCCTTGCTTGAGCTGCCATGTGTGATGTCTGGTTTAGATCTGCGTCTTCAAGTACCACGAATGGATCGCTACCGCCTAATTCTAAAACGAATTTTTTTAAATCTTTCGTCGCAAGCTCTGCAACTCTTCTCCCTGTGTTAATACTACCAGTAACTGAAACTGCATCAATTTGTGATTCTATTAGTGTTTCGCCCGCTCTATAGTCTCCTATGATAGATTGGAACACATCATCTGGAAATCCTGCATTTTTGAATGCATTCTCAATTTCTATAGCACTACCCAATGATATACTAGAATGCTTAAGAATACCTACGTTACCCGCTGTCAACGTAGGAACGGCATATCTCATAACTTGCCAGAAAGGGAAGTTCCAAGGCATTATACCGGCTACTACTCCTAGAG
>JBKPMK010000008.1:0-1308 GCA_046732115.1 Thermoproteota archaeon | reverse complement strand
GCTGGACATTCACGTGGGTATCGTCTCTGGATAGTGACTTTAACTACGACTTTAACACATCGTTCACCGAGGAGCAGCAGCGCTCCGGCAGCGTCGACTACAACTACCGCGCGCTTGACACAACCTACTTGGCCGGCTCAGAGGACCGTCAAGGCCGGCCTCGAGCAAACCTTGACTTGACGCGCTCTGGGGGATGTACCAGTGGCTCGACCGGGCGCCGAAGGGGCGTAACGAGACTGGGCCATGGTTTCGGCGACGCGACGAGTACACACGAGATTCTCGAAAGTGATAGCCATGCAAAACCAATCATCTGGATGATGGCGGTGCGACAGCAGTCAAATATACACGCGATATGTATCTCCTCAAGGAAAAGTAGCTATAGTAACAGGTGCTTTGCGCAATTTGGGCCGCGCCTTAATACTTTCATTTAATTTTCATCTTAAATGGTTCAAATAAATTTTAGTTAACTTGTAGAATAAATTCAGAGTAGATCATTATTATTAGTACGTCCCTGTTCTGAGTATATTTGAGCAAAGATTGCTCTTGCAAGGAATGCGACTACGCCAGCCAGAATTAAATTTTTATTGAAAAGTATTGTGTGTTTTATATTTTATTAAAAGTCGCTACATTTTATTAAATTTCATAGAATAAGTTCATGATTCTTATGTCCGACTATTTTTTAGTTATACCTTGGGCAACTGAATCTATGATGAATATGCGAATAATTTCTAGCCAGTAATTCTGCAACTATACAAAGGTAAGCTTCGAAGTTTATCGTATTTGGCATCTTCTTCTAACAGTTGAGCAAGTTCTTGCTTTAGCGCTTTGAGATCATTACTATTAACACCATGATAGTAGTTTTCCATCCACTTTATCCGCCTCTGTAATATGACAGCTCTATCATTACAATCAGTTTGTCAACAATAGGTATATCATGAGCGCATCTTTGACACTTGACAGAGTAACCGGATATCTCCAACGCTTCGATTGCTTTCAAGCGCTGTCGTTCCATTTGTTTTATTTGCTGCTAATTCAAAAGTTCCAAGAATCTAACGTAACGCTAGCGCGACAAATCTATTTCTCATCTCTGACAGCGACTTTTATGATCTTTGCTTGCTCGGCTTCGATAGGCGCATCTGCAGAATCAGTTTTCAAGGATGCTATTCTGTCAACTACATCCTCCATTCCTGATATCGCTCTTCCAAATACTGTGTATTTACCATCTAGAAAGTCTGAATCTTTTAAAACTATAAAGAATTGTGAACCAGCGCTATTTGGATCCTGTGACCTTGCCATAGATAATGCTCC
>JBKPMK010000007.1:0-1932 GCA_046732115.1 Thermoproteota archaeon | reverse complement strand
TCTCATATTTTTATAATCCATAATATTCAAATTGGTGCAAGAAGCCATTCAAATGGCGAGCGGGAGTCGCCCAGCTTGGTCAAAGGCGTAAGACTGAGGCTCTTATCCCTCAGGGGTTCATGGGTTCAAATCCCATCTCCCGCATTGTGACCATTTCAAAAAGATCACTAAAAGCGCTTAGTCGACTATATTCATAGTCTTTTTGATTTGATGAATAAAAATATATAACATATTTTGAGTTCTTCGCTTATAAGGAGGAAATGTGGATGAGGTATGGCAATAATCTCAAAATCTTCTATGACAAACCATTGAATAAAAAGGCATAGATATTAGGAGTCAAAGAAATTGGAGTCCAGAATGTTTGCATTTGTAGGTCTTGGAATTGGATAGAATAATTAATTTGCGGAAGATGTTAAAGATATGCCAAATAAAAAAGAAATAGAAAGGTGAGCAATTCTTGGACCTTTTATCCCGGGAACTAGAAGACGGCGAATTACTTGTTTGCCAGCTTTTTAAACGAACCGTCTTTGGCAGTGATGACTCCAGTTTCCACCACTGGTCCTTCCCCTAATGCTTTCTCTATTGCCCCTGTTACTTAATTGTAGAACTTGCTCTACACTCATGTCTGCGTTATACTTTTCTGAATTACATCAAGAGCTATAGGAACACGTACCGTTGAAGTAAGAATAGCCAGACATATTTTAGAGAATCAATGCTCGAATTCTTAAATAGCCATGGGATATAGAGAAAATTGTCTCTTAGTTGAGCCACAAAATATCTCTTGGAACACTACTATTTGGTTTAATTTTCATTAGTCTTTTTTCTTCCGTATTTTTTCAGGGTCAATCCCAGGCTGTCCTAGCTGAGCCAAGGCAATCAATCCTCGTCTGACAACAACAATTTATCGGCTATGATTTTAGATAAATACAAACAAAGGGTTCTTGAACACTTGCTTAATAACAAGACCGGTATTTCTAATTCCACTATGCCCATATCAATTGTAGTAGGCATTGTTACCCCAAATGGTACTCAAGTTTCAGGATATGGCAATATTTCCAAAGCTAATCATACAAGGGTTGATGGAAATACAATATTCAACATAGCTTCTCTAACGAAACTATTTGTTGGTCTTTCGTTGATGGATATGGTAAATCAAGGCTTGATAAAATTAGATGATCCTCTGGAAAAATATCTTCCGGCCAATGTGACAGTTCCCACATATCAAGGACATTTTGGTGTGGGTTTGTTAGGACATGCCCTATCATTAAAAGCAGCAATGCCTCTTGATCAGCTCATCAAGGAAAGGATATTGAATGTTTTGGGAATGAATAGTACTGGAATTGCAATGAATGCTACCGGTGTATCAGTACCTGAGGATATCAAATCAAGATTTGCAAAAGGCCATATAGCAGGAAATGAAAGTGATTTAGTGTTTTTACCTCAAGCAGTTCAAGGGGCAGGTGCAATGTACTCCACAGTTAATGATCTGTTGAAATTTCTTTCAGCTAACATGGAATTGATAGATACAAAGCTCAATGACGCTATGCAAGAGAGCCGTACAATACGACATCCAGTTACTGAATTCCAACTACCATTTGTAGACCCATCTGGACATAAATCACCTACTTATGGATATGTTGGATCTAATTGGAATATCCAAACTGATCTCGGAAGAAAGATTATTTGGCGTAATGGTGGTATAGATGGTTATAGCAGCTTAATTGCATTTAATCCAGACAAAAATACAGGCGTGGCAATGCTGTGTAGCTGTGATTTCACAGATGTGCCGCCTTGAGAAATGATAGATACTGCGTTGACATTTCTGCTTTATCATTGATTGCTACTATATCACAGCACTAGCAAGAGGAAACTGATAGATGAATTAGGTATGGGATATGTCAAATGATGGATGAATTATGAAAATATCTGTCA
>JBKPMK010000006.1:0-14605 GCA_046732115.1 Thermoproteota archaeon | reverse complement strand
AAAGATGGAAATCAATAAGTGATCTTATTAATTTTGGATTTCTGAAAGACATAGACGGTGATGGTCTAATTGAGCATGGCTTTACAGGTACCGCAGAAAAGCTGCCAATTAAGGATTCTACATGGATGGATCATATTGATCGAAGGAAAAGTGCAAATGATATTCAGGCATTGTTTTATGAAAGTTTGAAAATTGGAAGTGAGCTTGCAAGAATTGTTGGCGACATTAGTAGTGAAAAGAGATGGCTGACCTATGCTAGACAACTACAAAACAGAATTGAATTACAATATTGGGATGACAACAACAAGTTCTATTATGATACAATTCGCAAAGATGGTTCTAAAGACTATAGTGTAAGACCAAACGCCCTCGTTCTTTTGCTTACTGATGCGGTTACAGATAAAAGTAAAGCTGAGTTCGTTCTAACAAGAATAGAGAAAGAAGATATTACCACATCCTGGGGGGTCAGAACATTAAGCAACATGGACCCCAAGTATCATCCAACACTTTATCATGATGGTGCTGTATGGCCTCTTGTTACTGGATGGTGTGCTGCATGCGAAATTAAATACGATAGAAAGGAGCAAGCCCTTTATTACATCAGATCAATGGCAGAGCGGATTCTGTTTGAGAATGGTATGTTTGCTGAAACGTATAGGGGAGATCGACCTGAACCATTTAACTCATGTATTCTCCAAGCATGGTCTGTTGCTATGTATGTGCATGTAGTGTGCGAAATGATGCTTGGGATGAAGATGAATATGATTGAAAATAGGATTCAACTTGAACCCCATATCCCTGAATCCTTAAGGGATAACTCTTTGCCTCTTAGCTTTGAACATCGGATATCTAGTGTAGATGGTATGCAACGACTCAAAATTGTTGTCAACCCAAGCAGTGAAAAAATCTCAGTAATTTATAGAAATCCTGATAGTAAATTACGGCCAGAAATTTTTAGTAATTCCTACTCCTTAAATATTGAATGTCACTAAGGTCTTTACTGAAGTGTTTTTTATTAAGAGATAAGATAATCACTTCTGGTCTTAATTTTATAACCATATTTATTAGTCTACTTGATGGCTAGGATCTATAAATAAAATGATCACAGCTGGTTTTTTAGATCCTAATTTAGAACAGGCTAAAATTGAAGCAGAAGAAATCTCATAGCAGTATATACTTAAAATAATTGACCACATACTTATCATAATGTTAATCAGATGAAAAAATTTAAAAGCATAGAAATTCAATGGAGTACCAACACTAAAGCAAAACTATTTACAATGAAAATACTATAGCTCAGAAGACGAAGAAAATCAATCTTTAATGTTCAATACCCTAATTCTAAGAAAAAATCAGATTACATCATAAACATGGGCAGATCAAAAAAGTTAGATGAAATTATTTAAGCATATCTTCAAATCTTTTTTTAGGGATAGCAGAAAAATCTAGAACATAAAATTATAATATGAGAAATATGTTCTAGATGGCCAAAATCATTAGCAGTCACGTCCGCCTCTCCTTTTGGATGTGCTTTATTGAAAGGACAAAGGATACGACGCATCCACATGAAAATGAGCAAAAAGAAGGATTGATAGCTATTCTGCCGTCATCATTCTCTATTGTACCCAGTAGTAGTGTTATACAAAGCGGCTTAAACCATCTTTTTATTTATCACTGATGTAGCGATTATATGGCGTTAGATATGGTCAAAGCTAGATCAAGAAAGGAGCTATTACAGAATTTACAGAAGGATTTGAGCTCTGGTAATATATCAAAAATGGCATTCATGTGCTATAACCAAAAAATTCTGGGATTTATCTTTTTTACTAAACCGATCTATCTATAATCTGTGAAGCATGCAAAGATGTAAGAAAACGAATCTGGTCCACTGCTGATTATCCTGTTGGGCTTGTCTATTTCCCAGCATATGGAATTATGACCCAGATATCATGTAACAATAGCGTGACTAATTGATATCAACACAAAAGGACAATTTAACGTAAAAAGAATATTGAGATAATCTACAAAATTTTTCTAAATATTGAGCAGTATGAGTATTTGGTACACGATTTACATATGTGTCAAAAAAGAATATGCAAATTCAACGATCTCTTTTGTGTTAGTTTCAGTATCATGGATATCAGCTTTAGTTTTTAACTCTCTTAGCATAGGAGTAGGATCATCGCCAACAGTAGTAATTTTATTTATTTGAAGTTGATATCATCAACGTGTTGTAAATATAATGTGTTGAAACGCTCTATAGACAAAGTTGGCATCATTATTATTGTTACTGCTGATAATTATTATTAATACAATTTAGACACCATTGTTGATCTATTGGTAGAGGTTCTGTTTTCGGCTCTGTGCCTCTACTACTCATGCCACTATCCACAACATCCAGTTCAGACAAAACTCGTACGAGGTATTTTGTATCTTTTCCACATTTGTCACATAACATATTTTCTCATAATTCATTAGTTGATATAAGATAAGTGAGTATGCCAGTAGTCATTCATGTAGTGTGGCAGTTTGATTTTACCATCTATCCTCATCCGTCTGGTTTTGCCCGTGGAAGTGAAATGAATAAGAATTGCGCAGTGAGCGCAGTGAGCGCAGCACATATAATGCTGTCCAAATTACAGCAACCACAAACCACACAGCAAAAAACCATCCAAGGACAACTAAAGCAAGATCTGCCATCCTATGCAATTATTTAGTCAGACCAACCTATGAGCAATTGGAATCCAAACATCTAGTATTTCTTATTATCAATTATTCACTTATTGAGGTTATCATGATGTTGTAAATATGAGATATTGAAATACTCAAAGGAACGGACTGCTAGTAACATTAAACGTCTTATACATTCTATCTTTCGTACCCGGCTGCACGAGGGAATTTAGAGTAGATGACACAAGAGATACATTGACTTCCCTACTAGTGTAAGGTGTGATATGATTTCCTTAGTTATTAATTTTAGATAACCAAGTAAAGTCAGACTTAGGCCTTGATGATTCTTACTTTTTGGCTACTCCTCACTATCTTTAGTAGACAATTTAGAATATTTCTTATGCAATATTATCTCTGCTGGTATTATCGCTATCCAGTAATATGCGATTTATATGTCGATAAAGGAAACCAAAATTGATAATAAAAATACGACAGGACAAACAATAGAATCTAAGAGCATATAATGCATTTCAATATGAGTTAGATTCTCATCAATTAACTTGTTCTTCATAGCGTGCAACCATATTATTGTTACTAACGAAGTAGCATTAGTTAGAACTAATGCAAACAATATGAATACAATTTGGTACTGACCAAAACCTATTTGCAGATTATTAGCAAGTGGGATAACTGTTATGAAAAACAAGAATAATAGAGTTAACCACGTCAAAGTCGAATTAGAAAGTACTTAAATTATTCGTCCTATAGACAGTTTCACCTGTCTGACCCTTGCTATCATTTACAGCTTGGTATGTATACCTTTACGGATGATCTCTTTTCCTTCTATTTTGTTGCATTACCTGAAGCTGAATTTGTTGTAGTATTATTGTCACTTGGGGAAGTATAAGTAGGCGCAGATGTGCTTGGTGGTGTTTGTACGTTTTGAGCATATGCCATCTGAATTGGAAATGCCTTTGCTGCCATAAAGGCTGCTGCTACTGCAATAACATATGTCGCTATAACTATTGTATATGCAACGTATGTACTTCTGGCCGTCAAAAACATTCTCACCGCATTTACATCAAACTTGATAGCGTTTTCCATAAGTTCACTATACTGCTTTAGACTTTCGTTTGCTAGATCCATTCCATTTATTATTATCTGGTAGTTTATAATTACTACATTGTCTGCCACTGATCTTTGCACATGCACTTTTCCTGATTGGCGTTGGTCAGTGTTCTCTATTTCTCTCCTGACAGGGTTAGCAGTTGATCACCGAGGGTTATAAAGGATAAATTCAAGTACTCAGAAGAAATTACAATATATAGATAGGTTAGCATTGTTGAGGTTAGGTATCATCTAGACAACAAGAACAATGAAACAAGCAATTGTGACGCCCTTGTGGATACCATTAAATGAACTTTTAACACAAAATTATAAATGAGATAAATAGCTATTTCTGTTCGCAATGTTCAACAAACCTACTACATCAACACTATATGCAACAGTCATTTCGTCTATGGTTGTTGCATCTATGTTCATTATTATCTATATACAACAAGCACTAGCACAGGGCGTCCAGACGGCTGACGGTGGCGCACCACCTGTTAACAAGACTAGTGGAGCGGCAGGTAGTAACCGCAGTACCAACGCAACTGGCGGCGGCACTGCAGCTGGTGGTAACAACACAGGCGCTGGCGGAGGTCCTTAGCTAATGGTGGCAACCCGATAGCTCAAAATAGTGCTGAATTGAATATTTCAATTAACCTTATCTTTATTCTGTCAAGATAGCCTAGGCCATTCTATAACCAGGGCTTTCCTAAGGCTGGCAAAACAAAATAATGCGCATACTTGTCTTAACTAGCTATAATGATAATAAGTCTAATTCATAACCCCTTATGGTGTTATGTTAGCGAATATCTGGGGATGGAGACTCATTAGACCATAAGGGGTGTATTTCTATGCTCGGTTGGTGATTTGTTGGTTGTTCTTGCAGATTGTTCTCGACTGCAATAACCACATACATAACTGTTCTAATATGACTTTTGAAATATTATCACTCGCTTTAGGCGCTCACTTAACGTGCTTGTTTACTTATTTCTTGATTAAACAGTCGTTTAATGATAATAATCATAATAATCCCTTATGGCTCTTGAGTGCTTAGCGAACCATAAGGGGTTGTTTGGTTGGTCTACAAATGCACAGATCCATTATCTGAGAGTAGTAGATCTGGTAATGGCCCCTGCAAAACTCACATGTTAAACTTTCTCTAATATGACTTTTTAAATATTATCCCTCATTTAAGGAGCTCTACTTGTTAACTCGAGTTTTAACCTAGTCCTCTTGTTGGAACATTCAATACTTTTTAGTATGTCTCGTACCGTCCATGTCTACTGCATTGAGTGGGGATAACAACAGACGGTACGAGAATAGATGCGGTTGCCTATGCACTGAGTATATGGAATTACGATCTGTTGATTTATTAATATTAGATAACCATGTTAAGCCAGATTTTTAAATTATTCAACGACGTTTTTGATACCTGTATCAAGAGTACTAAATACACAAAATTATCACTAATGTTGTCACATAGCAGCTGTTCAATCGTCTTCATTTAGCCTTAGCAGAGCATTGTCATCGCCGTATGCACTGCCAATATTCTCGTTTTAAAGCATTATAAGCTAAAACAAATAATAGGCTAAAAATCTGGATGTGTTTGAGCATCGACATACATATTTTTGTGCGACAGACAGTAATAGAGGAGGCGCTAGAATCACAATTAATCATCATAGTCTGAAAATTAATACATATTCCGGAAATTAACTAAATTACAAGAGCTCCTTATAGCATAACAGGTGAATGGTTAGATTCGATAGGGCTGCAGGCAGTACAAAAGGTAAAGGGAATAGAACACGATTATCGCAATCCTACTGCGAGTCTTAAACAAGCAATTGAGATAATCAAGGAATTCTTACCTGACCTAATCAGAGACGTACTATGATAGTAAGTAAAGAATGAAAAGCAAACAAAACATAAAGGTAGTTGGGAATAGGGCATGTTTTGAAAAAAGCTTTCGGTCTCGGTTCTTTTCGAGTATATTTCGCGAGATATAACAGCTTGTTATTCTAACTCCGAATCCCCTTATGGTATTAAGCCAAGGGATGAATGGAAGACCATAAGGAGCGTACCTCAATGCATAGTTGGTTCGATTGGTTGCAGATCATTCTCTTTAAAAACCATACGCAAAACTGTGCGAATATAACTTGTGAATTATCGCCACTCACCTTAGATGCTCACTTAACGTGCTCATTTATTTGGTCAGCAATAAAAATAACAATAATAATATGACCAGGTACCCCTTATGGTTAGGGGAGCATAAGGATGTGAGTCCATATACTGTATAGAATAGATTGTCCTTCTTGCAAAGGCAAAAAAATCATATGAAGAACAGTCTTTTGATCTAATGTTTCTTGTTTGACAGTCGGTAATGGTATTTCAGATTGTCATATGGGGCCAATTGATATTATAATAATCAAGATATAATAATAATATATTATACGACTATCTCGTACCGCACACCTTATCGATGCGGGCATCACGGGAGACGATATGAGACTAATCGAGTAGAGGTACTTTGCAGATACAGTTCCTTTAGTTATTAATTTTAGATAACCAAGTTACCCAAGACTTTTTAATATCTTGGCTACCATTATATAATCGCAAATAAAACATAACAAAAGCAACCAAAATTAAAATTAAATTCAAATCCAAACTTGGAACTATATAATTATTATTACTGTAATTAGGTGATTATAACCCTTATGGCTTGGAGCAAGCATCCACAACATGCACTATATACTGCTTAACACGAGATGCACTCTGATGACAATATGCATTGGGAAGTACATGTGAAATTGTATTGATCTAACTTTAATCTAATGTTAGTAAACGAACCAGTGGTAGCATTAATGGTTCTTTCATGTGCTAAACTGAAAAATACCCCTCCAATACGTAGAATCCTTCTTCTAAATTTGTATGATAGTGTGAAGATGGACCATTTTGAGAAGGTACTCGGATCTCGAAGACTGAATATTTAAATTCTGTTTCCTCGCCTATAACCTTTAATATTATTATCTCCTCTAAGAGCCAACTTTCCTGCCATTTCTAGCAGCAGATAACTTTTCTGTCAATACTTTATCTTAGATATCCAGCGGTATAGTTCGTTAAAAAAAGAATGCTTATTTGCATTGAAAAACTAGCCTAGTTTGAATTTATTGTCGACCTTCAAAAATATATTTCCAGTGAATATTGTTGTGTTGCCACAGGTAAATTTTCAAGGTACGGACGGTTCTAACATCGCTAGTTGGGTTTATCAGTCAAACTACTCAACATTTTTAACTAGCGAAAACCTATCTTCTACAGGAAAACACCCAAGAAAGAACGTATGGGATAATGCGAGAGAATTAGACTCACTTTCGTATTATCCTGTATTTTTTGATAATGATATGTTCGATGGTAACGTATGTTGAATTGAGAACTTGGATCTATAACGAAGAGAAATTTGGATTTTATTTTTATTTTATTAATTTGCTCATCTTCTATCTCGTATCCAGTGTCAACTGCTAAACCCATTGACTCGTTATTGCTATTGCTACTGCTGTTGCAGTGACTATATGCACATAACTTGGACTTATGCATATATATACTGACATTTAATTGTCGTCTCATTTTGGTTTTGAATCAACAGCAGAGCTTAGGTCAGGTCTTCAGAAGTCATAGTCATAATATTCCATACATTAGTAACATTGTATACAATGCGTTATTCAAATTACTCTATGCTTTTATTGCATCTTACTTAAATATATGTATATCATGACATGATGGGTGTAGTGTATGAAAAAAAATTTTCAGCGGGATTTGGCGCTAAATGTGAATGTATATGCCATCAAAGACCATCTACCGATGGTTACTGTGGTTACTGTTTTAATTCACATGTAATAAGCCATAGAAAGTAACCTCTCCTTTCTATGGCACTAGTAGAACAATCCTTTTCTATAAATTTCATATTTCATACTTTAAGACCTTCTTTTTTCTTGTAACGACATGCTTACTCTTTTAAAGAATCAGCAATTACAAGCGCCCTTCTTTTTCATGCCAGAACACATTGTAATTACCACTATCCTATATCACAAGGTACCTGTTTAGCATAATCAATATTCCTATAAAATGGATTTATAAGAACAATGAAATTATTCTGTTTGACTTGCATGTGTACATAGTTAGAATAAAGCTGCCTTCATGTATCACTCAGGGTACATTATTGTGTAGTTAGCACAATGTTTTGCATCTTTTTTCTGCTATAGCTCATCATTGAAATGACTGTTCATAACGAGTCAAAAATATCTATAAGGATGGCAGAGCTATGTATGAGTTAGTAGCATTTATGAGCAAAAAGACAAAAAGAATTCAAAATAAAAACGATTATGAAAAAAGTAGTTTTAAAGACATAATGGAAGATATGGAAGAGACTAAAGATAAAGGATTAGAATCATTACCTAAAATGAGAAAAGAGCAAGTTCCAAGTAAAGATGAAACAACAAGGGAGATACTGTATGGCAACGATGATGACAACAAAAAATAAAACCAAAAAGTAAAAATTATCTTCTATCTTAAATTTATTTTGTCTTGTAAGTTTTAACAAGTAGCATGGCTTCTCTATTCCCTCTGCTTGTTTGGGTAATTTTTTCGGTATATTGATGAAATAGTGCAAGGAATCAATGTATTGATAGGTAAAAAGAACAGCACCAACATTCAACGAGAGTTCCGTTTTATATTACACAAAATATAGAACAATTCTCCAGACTTCATCTTTGCATGTTTTGGAATGGTTAGAGGATTATCATGTAAACATCCAATATTCATACTTTCACCTTTTTTCAGGTCAACATCCCCTCCGGACCATTCGCATTTAAGTGTAAGTTTTGCTGATTGATCGTAATTCAAAACTTTTATAGCGTCCATGAAATCGTCATCATCATCAAGATCACAACCAATAGTTAGTGTTGTGCCCTGACGTATTGCAACTATTCTATCGGCAAAACTTGGCATGGGGACTACTACAGTTAATGCTATTGAGAGTACAGAAAACGATAGTATAACAGCTAAAAATGATACAAACGCATTTCTATTGCTGAAAGCTAGTACCATCTTTAATCTGTAAATATCTATAGTTAAATAGGGCTATGATATATTGTTTGATTGGTTTCTTAGCGCGGACATATCAGTTTTAACTGACCACTATACCAGGTTTTTCAATCATAATAAAGGCAACTACATTTTTACGAAATAAATCTTATTTAATCTTGGCATGCTTTGGGAGAAAGAGTAAGGCTAATCCCAGGCGGTGAAAGTTGTAAATACGTATGTATCAGAGCAGTTGGGCCATGACGACAGTGGCAATATTGTTGAACCAGGAAATATGGAGGCTCAGATGCGCCATGCATATGCTAACATACGGAAGGTGTTATCACAGTCATGCACTGTGGATAACATAGTGGATGAGACATTATTTGTAACAGATATGAATACAGCCTTTGCTGCGGCAGAAAAATGCAGATAGGATGTATTTTTCGGTACCCCTATTGTTGCAAGTACCATTGTACATTTTCAGCGTCTTACATTCCCTCGACTTATGATCGGGATTAAGTGTATTGCAAAGGTATAGAATTACGCAAACACATGAATTTTCAATCAATGTACTAGAGTTGCTCCTACAGATGTCTCAATTAAGTTCAGTTCATCGAATATGGAATTTGCAAGGATCGTATGTCATCTGTATTCTCTTTTTGTAGATATTGTATTAATTCATCTCATATTAGTTATCAGAATATTGTGGCAATTGCTACAATTTCTGCTAGCAAACGAGCATTTAGATCAATATTTTTTAGTAAAACCTTGATATCTGATTGATTCAAAGTATATTTGATCAGATATTAGACAATTTTTTTGTTATTTGCCGAATTGTCTGCAATAACAATACCATGAACCTTACGGAAATTGCATTCGAAAAGACACTATATGCATAGAAAGCTTTAATGGCATCAAAATGACGATAAGTTGATTAGATCTTAGTAGTGATAGTAAGGATATGCCTCCGAATGTAGATGAAAATAGTTGCTTGTTTTTGAAAAAATCATCCGATATCGGAATATTTGCCTGGATAGTGGATAATTAAAATATGCTAAACATAGATAATAAAAGAATATTTGAAGTCATTGCTAAAAGGAAGCCACGTTCTGTAGCACTTAATGGACCTGAAGCACTAATACCAAAAATTCAAGACACTGCTAATGATATTTCAGAACAGTTTGATATTCCTGCATACGTTATAGGAGATACATGCTGGGGATCGTGTGATCTGAATACTCACGCAGCAGATATGCTGGGTGCAGAAATCCTATTTAACATCGGTCATACTGTGGTAATGGAAACATTTGGTGAAAAAGTAGTAATGATAGACGCATACGACGATGCCAATTTTGACGAAGTAGCTAGAAAATGTGCACTAGGCTTAAGAGAACAAAATTACAAATCAATTTCTTTGCTAACTAACAGCCAACATCTTTATCAGATTTCTTTTGTCAAAAAGGTTTTTGAAGAATATGGATATAATATAATTATCGGTAAAGGAAAAGGACAGCTAAATGATGCGCAAATTTTTGGTTGTGAGTTTTATCCTGCCCACCACGGCCAAAAAGAGGTCGATGCATATGTTTTCCTTGGCCAAAGCATGTTCCATTGTGCAAGTGTGGCAATGTCCACAGGAAAGCCAACGTATATGTTGGATCCCTATTTTGGAGAATATTCTCTTGTTAATGAGTTTGCGGATAGCCTTAGGAAAAAGGCTGTTTTATCAATATATAAAGCATTTGATGCAATGATGATCGGTATCATAATTGGTCTGAAAGAAGGTCAGTTTGCGTACATCAAAGCACTTGAATTGAAAAAATCATTTGAGGAGTTAGGCAAAAAGGTACAGTTGATTGCCTTGACCGATATTACAGAAGAGCGCGTTCAAGTCTTTAGAGGAATAGATGCATTTGTACAGGTTGCATGTCCCAGAATAGCTATAGATAACCATTTCAAAAGACCAATGCTTTCTGTTCCTCAGGCACTTGCGTTGATTAAATTACTCAAAAAAGAGCCAATAGATGACGACTTTCTAAAAAGTCAGCACTGGCTTTAGATCACATTGGTTAGATACTGCTGTCAATTAAGCCCTGTTAGTTCAAGTGCATGAGAGTGATTTAACACATGCTTAAATGACATCATCAATACATACAATGCAAAAGTCCTTGGTTTATAATAGATTTGCAATTTCGTTTATGATCCCTTGTAATCTTTCATTCTTTACTACTCCTAAAATAAAATTAGCCTTGCCTCCTCCTTGTCCATCAGTGCCACAGATCTGCTTGAATAACTGATTGCAGTCTAAATCCAACATCTCTTCCGTTCTTGCAAATACTATGTTAGAATTCATGTCAGAATCACTTTCTTTATTAGCAAGGAATATGACTGTATTTTTTGATTCAGTTATTTTTGTACTTACAAATTTACGGATCTCTTCATCTTCTAAATCAGAAAATATTCCTTGAATAAATACTGTGCCATTTTTGTTAATGATTGGAACGATCTCACTTAATTTTTCTCTAGTCAGTCTTTTTAGTTTGTTATGGTTGATATTACTTTCTGTTTTTAATTTTCTCACACTATTTTCAATTGTGTTTAAATTTGCACCGATCTCACCACAAATCCTCGCGATCTTTGCACACAGCGTAATTGCTGCTTCTCGAGCCTCTTTGCCTACTACAAACTTTACTTCGTATTCATCGCCATTCTTAGATAAACCGGTTACGAGGAAAAGTCCGCAATTATATAGATTCTCTACATGTTCCATGGCACAAGCAGATATGTCATGATCTTCGATCTCTACTACTCTTACAGGATTAGAGTTTTTTATTCTTTCCTCATTTGCACGCATAGTAGGAAATGCTTTTTTAGCTTCATCTAGTGTCTCAAATGAATGAACTACAACTTTTCTTCCATTAGTTATCAGAGAATTAACTTCATATGCTGCTGTAAATAGTAGATCTAAATCAAGTTGAGCAATAGATATAAAAACACTATTGTCGGTCTTTCGATGCTCCACCTTCCTGACTTTTATGGTTCGACCAAGTAACCTCTGCAGCGATCCTATAAAAGCATGTTCGGTAGTATGGGCTAATTTGTTATGCACATTTCATTTATTTATTTTATCTAGTATATCAGTTGCGAAGTATTTTAATTTAACAGGATTGTGAAATTATATCTTGGAAAGAAAAAAAACCATAAATAAGAAAAGATATACGATAGCCACTCTTGGCTCCCATTGCTCTCTGCAAGTATTGAAAGGCGCAAAAGACGAAGGTTTTCGTACATTGCTAATATGTGAGAAGTCTAGGTCTAGCCTGTACAGAAGATTTAATTTCATTGACGATATGATTATGGTAGATAATTTTACTGAAATTTTGGAACAATTTTGTCAAAAACGCCTAAATCAAACTAATTCAATAGTTATTCCTATTGGCACACTAGTTGCTTATATGAGCAGTGAACAGATTGAAAGTATCAATGTTCCATTTTTTGGAAACAAGTGGATTCTACGATGGGAGTCTGACAGAAATCTAAAACAAAAGTTAATGGAAGAAGCAAAATTGAAAACTCCAAAACCTGTCAAATCCAAAAATGACATAGAGCGATTATCAATTGTTAAATTGCATGGAGCCGCAGGAGGACGAGGTTACTTTCTTGCATGGAATAAACAGACATTTGAAGAGGGTGCAAGAAGGTTAATGAATCAAAAGAGAATCAACAGCGAAGATGACCTGTATATACAGGAATACGTCATGGGAGTGCCAGCATACTTACAATATTTTTATTCTCCTATCACTAAGAATATTGAACTTATGGGTGTAGATAGAAGGTATGAATCTGATATCGATGGTATAGGCAGAATTCCCTCTAGACAACAGATGGGTATAGAAGTGGAGCCTTCCTATAACGTTGTGGGTAATATGCCTATAGTCTTAAGAGAGTCTCTATTGGGTGAAGTATACGCAATGGGAGAAAGATTTGTAGAAGCAGCAAAACGCCTAGTCCCACCAGGGATGAATGGACCTTTTTGCCTTGAGGGTGTATATGACAGAGATGGAAACTTCGTTACTTTTGAGTTTTCAGCAAGGATCGTTGCAGGAACAAATCTTTATCTTGATGGCTCTCCTTATTCGGGATTAATTTATTCTCAATCTATGAGCATGGGAAGGAGGATAGCGCATGAAATAAAACTCGCAAATGGAAAACGGCGCATTAAAGAGCTATTGACCTAATTAATAGTAAATGGATTTTGTTGTATTATTATCATGCTATTTCTAATAGTAGTAACAAAAAAACGGAATTTCAACTGAGTAAATACATAGATAATACAAATGCGATATATAATCTATCTATTTATATACTTATTAATAAAACACATCAACATGTTTATCAATAATATATTAGGATATTTTCATCATCGTCAATTTTTTAAAGTAGCTTCTAGTAATCCAAATGAATGTTTTTTGTCCATCAGTAAAATATGCGAAAACAAAGATGCTATCGGTGCTCTAAAAAATGGGTGACTATGATGGTCCATTAGAACTAGGTATAGTAGTAGGGCCTACTAGACCAGACCAAATAACTTTTGAAGCAAGGCGACCAGTAAGTCTTGGCGAATACATTATGATTCTAAACTCGCAGCAAAAAAAAATTTTAGGAGTTATTGAATCATCTTCAATTAAAAGTGATGCTCTTAGTGACGATATTTCCAACTTTCAAGAGGCAATGGAAAACAAACAAGTTGCATCCAAAAATAAACGGGATAAGAGCTATAAAGCAAATGTCAAAATATTAGGCCTTCTGGAAGAATTAAAAAAATGCAAGACAATACTTCCAGAAATTCCTCCTCTACCAGGCACAGAAGTTTTCGAGGCAAAGCCTGATGAGTTGGAAAGTATTTTTAATTCAACAAATGATGAGTGGCTAAGGGTTGGAACATTACTTAGGCAGAAAGATGTCGGTGTCAAAATTAACATAAATAAAGTGGCTACAAGACACCTTGGTATCCTTGCCATGACAGGAATGGGTAAAAGCAATGTTGTCACATTGATCGCACAAGCAGTATCCGAAATTCCTGGAACAATGGTCATTTTCGATTACCATGACGACTACAAAGGTCTCAGAATTAGGAATGCAAATTTGATCCCGGCTAAAATAAATCCAAGATTATTGTCAGCTGATAAATTTGCAGATGTTATAGAAATCAGAGATATTGCTGACATTCAGAAAACTATGGTGTCAAAGGTATTCGATGATGACCTCAAGAAGAAGACAGGAGATGACTTTTGGCAAACTTTAGAAGAAAATATAAAAAACTTGGAACACCTAGAAAAGCGTAATAAATCATCTGCAGAGCGGGTCAGAGATAAGGTCAAAGAAGCACAGAGAAGACTCAGTAACATACTGCATGCAGATGCCACTGATCCTGTGGCGATGATAAAGGAAGGCAAAATTAACATAATTAGCCTACTTGAACTGAACGAGAAACAGGCAAATATAGCAATATCGTTCTATTTAGAATCTCTTCTATCTGATCGTAAAAACGCAAAAAATCAAATGCATGGTAAAGGAAGTGGCTTTGTTAGATTTAAAAGTCCTATAATAGTGGTGGTTGAAGAAGCTCATGTATTCATTCCAAAACAAGAATACACTGATACGAAATATTTTGCTGCAAAAGTTGCACGAGAGGGGAGAAAATTTGGTGTGGGTTTGATAGTCGTTTCTCAGCGCCCTCGCTCTATTG
>JBKPMK010000005.1:0-3195 GCA_046732115.1 Thermoproteota archaeon | reverse complement strand
AAAGCATACATCTCAGGTCATGGGCCACAAAACCCAGATGGTTCAATTGCTGGGCCTTTTGGCAAGGTAAGAACAAATGATGTATCTGTTGAGCAAGCATATAAATCTGCAAAATTGGCCTGTTTGTCAATATTAGGTAGCCTTAATGTGAAATAGGTAGGTTAGACAAGGTTGCAGCATGGCTACCGGTTAGGGTGATGATAAATACGATGGAGGGATTTACTATGACAGCTACTGTGGCGGATGGTTTTTCTGATTTGATTTTTACTTTATATGATCGAGAAGCAGGTATACATGCCAGATCAGCTATAGGAGTCCCGGCCTTACCATTAAATCTTCCAGTTATTATATAATATATCCTGTGTGACGTTCAAGTCCATGCTTGCGTTCCATTGCTATTGTTTCGTCTTTAGCTAAATGTACTAGTGAAATACTTTTTCACACAACTGACATTGCTCACAACTGTCGCCATTATTGTTGTTGCTTTCATCTAATCTTTGGAATATATTGGCACACCAAAAACATGATTCGCAAATAGCAAACTGAGGTTCACGCTGATAAAATGGCTTTATCATTGTAGTTATGGGACTGGATAAATACATACTATATGCTCATCTCCTTAGATCGAACAACTAATTTTACATATTTATATGCTTTATTATAAAATCTATAATGCAGAATATAATTTTTACATGCACTAAAGTTGCTCAACCTACAAGTCTTCAGCCTGTTAGCATCGCAATACTTTTACCCTTCTTGTTGTGTGTATGATCTGATCTATGTCTCTTGGATTCTAAGAGGTACTATGCAATTCTTGGCGTATCTGAAAAGGCTAAATACATTGAAATTAGAGCAGCTTATAGACTCCTAGCTAAAAAGTATCATCCTGATAGAAATAATTCAGATTTTGCTGAAGATATGATAAAGAAAATCAATGCTGCTTTTGAGGTTCTTTCCAATAGAGAGAAAAGAAGAGAATATGATGAAACGCCATTTGATGACTATCGGTCAAATCAGGAGGATAAAGTAGCAGACAATGATGATGGCGGCAACAATAATAACGATGATATGAAATATCATCCTGATAGTCATGAAAATACAAAAATAAACAATAACAATAATGATTTAGGTGCTGAATTAAACACACAGTTCATTGATATTCCTAAAGGTCGTTTTCACTTAACTGTCGAACCTTCTCTTTGCATGGCCTTTGGCAGTTGTGAAACACTTGCACCCCGAGTCTTTGTAGTCGAAAAGAATAAAATATTAAATCCAAAGGCAATAGTCAAATCGGAGACTGGAGCAGACTTTGATAGCATACTTGCCGCAGCTCAGACTTGTCCAACAAAAGCAATCAAAATAATAGATAGATATACTGGCGAACAAATTTTTCCTTAATTTATCATACGTATAGACAGATCATCTTTTTATCTTTCTTTCGATGGCGACTGCTATCGAGAATCCACTCTGTACTCGTCGCGCCGGAACCACAGCCCTGTCTAGCCACAGGTGCATCCCTCAGAGCACGTTGAGGCCTCAGGCGTAGGTGGAGTAGGTGTGGTAGACGACGCCGTCGAAGGGCGCGAACGCACTCATGTCCAGTGCCTCGCGAGTGTAGGTGGGGACATCTGTGCCGGTCATGGAGGCTAACGTACGACTGCCCTCTGAGTCGGCATCCAAGCCCGTGGTTGTGTCAAGCGCGCTAATTGTAGTCGACGCTGCCACAGTGCTGCTGCTCCTTTCCAGCGACGATGCCCACGTAAACGTTCAGCACATGCGGCGCTTGTAGGCCTGCAGCGCGGCGATCGGCGCTCGCGAGACGGCGATCATTGCTACGTCGTGATGCTCAAGGTACACGGAATAAACATGACAACCCTAAACCAATGTATGCAGGAACGGCGGCATTTGCATCTTGTACATATATGATAATAGGAGAGCCAGCGTGGGATACTTTTCTTGAGAAAAATTCGGGAACAGAACTACTTATCTGAGAATTAAAAGGTGGAAAGGAAAATGCACTCAGTACACGT
Organism: Thermoproteota archaeon; assembly: GCA_046732115.1. GTDB lineage: Archaea > Thermoproteota > Nitrososphaeria > Nitrososphaerales > Nitrososphaeraceae > JAFAQB01. Next base: position 1,165 of record JBKPMK010000005.1, on the reverse strand, counting down.
TTCTAAAGCTAATGGACCTTTCGAACTAGTAGAACAAAAACATATTCCAGAACCCAATGCTACACAAATCAGAATCAAGGTTCAAGCCTGCGGAGTATGCTATAGTGACACTATGATGAAACAGATGTAGCTATGTCTCGGAACGTTCCTTTAATTGGGATTCCTTTACCTCTGTTCTAGTCCGTCGCTCCACCATTTCCTTCTTCGTAGTAATCATCTCCTTCTTGTCCTTCTTGTCCTTGATGTTTTACTTCTTGAGAAGATATAGGAGCGGTTGGATCTTCATTGCCATCTTCATTTCTTTGTAGCTTTCTTCTCTTTTCTCCCTCTAGTTTATCTACCATACTTAATGTATAATATGTGTCATCGCATAAAGCATTTATTGTGTCGATAGAAATTCGGGGCAGCAGGATTTAGCTTGATATATTTCGATTAGACGAAATGGAAAGATAGTTGAGCATAGCAATGTATTGCAGACAATACCAGAGAAAGTGCCAATACTAATACCATGTTCTAATTCTATTTTCTTAGCTTCATCGATTGACAAGAGTTAAAGCTAAGTACTGTTAAAGAGGAGGCAAACTAACGTATGCTTGAAAATAATAATATAATTTACAATATCGACAGGGAAATTGATTACGCTACTATCAAAAGCTATTGTGGTAAAATCAGTTGAAAAGATAGCAAAAGAAGCATTAAAGAATACATCAAATATCTTATTTGATTCTAAAGATGATATTGGTCCCAATAACATCGGACTGCTTGCCTTGTCTACACCTTTATTGAAGCTCAAGATCAGAAATACAACTCAATATCTAACTTGGCGTCTATCGATATTAAAGGGAGATAATTTCACATGTCCGATATGTCATGATAGCATTAAGGAGAACAAAAGTCTAGGGTTGGAAGTACATCATGCCAAATCATTTGATGACATTTGTAAACAAAACAATGCATCTACTGTAGAACAAGCTCTGCAGTGTAAAGAGTTATGGAAGGTTAATAATGGAATTTCTATTTGCTATAGATGCTATTCTCCTGTAACAAATTATGCTTTGCGCTTACAGATTTAGCCCTTCCCTCTAGCACTTCTGCATCGTACTAATCCTTCGTAGACAAATGTATGAGCCAATGTAAACAAAAAATGCTGATTTGTAGACAAATG
>JBKPMK010000004.1:0-3408 GCA_046732115.1 Thermoproteota archaeon | reverse complement strand
CTATGCTTTGCTATTGTGCATGCAATATAATAGTGACTATCCTTTCCTCTACAACAATAGAGGCCAGAAGTTGATCCGTTAAAACGTTGTAAAGCTTCTCTGATTCTTCTAAGACGACAGTCTTGCAATCCTCAATGATCTGCTCCATTTCGCGTCAGATAGATTGAAATCACGTTTACTTTGATTGTCATTATTATGATATATTAAAGAAGCATACTTGTCTGGATTATTTCTCATTGAGTGAATCAGAGAGAAAATAGCGAGCGGAGACGGATTGTTATTATTTCCATTCTCATTATTATTTGGAAGAATGCCAGGAAGTTGTACATTTGTAATAGTAGCAACATTTCGAATAGGTGTGAAAATAAGAAGGAAAGGTAGTCGTAGCAGGTGTTTGCTTTGCCATTGTTGTTGTTATTGGCATTGAAATAAGTAATACTGCATAAATCATTTCTGATTTAAGATACGATTTTTTAACTTTTATGGATCTTAGTTGGCGTATGAAACCCAAATGACTTTACCATCTTAAGACCCGAATAGATGGGTTATAACATTTTATATAGTAAAAATAACCTATTGGATGATTTCTGAAAGGAACCTAAACAAGAAAATACGAATAACTTACTAGTTTATGGAAACAAATATGATCTTCTTTCTTTATCAACATGTATTATAGCTTAGCTAGTGACATAACTATAATCAAATAACATGACTCTATCTTGCTACTTGTTAAAAGACAGCAAGATTACAATTCCAAGACATCTCAGCTCTATCCTGACACGATTGAAGTGTATGGAAAGCCTGACCTTATCTGGCCTATTTAAACGATTTTTTAGATGCAGCAAGACAAGCATTATGGGATATGCTCGTTTATCTATCAAGGATGTATATCATCTACAGGTTTGAATACTTGGATGTTATTATTTCCTCTATCTGAAACATACACATAGCCATTAGAATCTATAGCAAGGTGTTCTGGATCAATAAGTTGACCATCGCCAGTACCATTCCCCGAACCGAATTTAGTAATGAATTTGCCATCAGGTGAAAACTTTTGGACACGTGGAATATGGTTTCCAGTTTTATCAGACTGTGGGTCGTTAACATATATGTTATTGTATTTATCTACAGCTATATGTTCAATATGTGAAAATTGGCCATCTCCAGGTCCTTCAGAACCAAACTTTAGGAGGAATTTACCGTTACTATCAAATTTCTGAACACGCGAATTGCCTCGCTCATCTACAATAATATCATTATTATTATCAATTACAACAGAAACAGGTACGTTGAATTGACCATCGCCCGTACCATTACTACCCCAGCTCATAAGAAAGTTACCATTGATGTCAAATTTTTGAATGCGGTTATTGTTGGAGTCTACAACATACATGTATTTTAGATCCTTATCCACAGCAATCATTCTTGGGAAATTAAATTGTCCTTCTCCTGCACCAAGTGAACCAAACTTAAATAGAAAATTGCCGTACTTATCAAATTTCTGAACACGCTCACCGTTTCTCTCGACAACCCAGACATTACCTGCAGAATCAACGTCTACACCATATGGATTAAAAAATTGGCCATCTCCAGCACCCTTAGAGCCCCATTTCATTATGAAAGTCCCATTTTTATCGAATACTTGTACGCGATTATTATCTCTATCTAGAGTGTAGAGATATTTCTCTTGTGGATCAAAGTCTAGATCATGTACACGCTGAAACTGCCCATCTCCAACTTCTTTAGCACCCGGTGCATTCATGTTGCATCCTTGTAAGGTTTTCTTAAGTACACAGAGAGAGCCCCATTTCTTAACAAATACATAATCTTTGGCTAGATGAAATGCGTTTGCTGAAGAAAAAATCATTGGTGATGATAATGATGAGGAAAAAGATGAAAAAACAATCATGGATACTGTCAATGTAAGTAGGAATAACAATAAGGAAAGCCTTGCAGGACGGTGATAATAATCATTGTAATTCACATTGCGATAATTATTATTATTATCATCTATTTTTTTCTTCATAGTCCTCAAGAGCAAACTTCCTAGCGACATATATAGCTTAGCTGGTGACATATTTCTAGATTAAAATACTACTATCACAACAAATATTACTACAAAGACAAAAGAAGAGAAATAACTTTACATTATCATGCATTATTGCACCCATAAAGGCACTATGGCCTAGTGTTATTGTAATATTACGATTGTTGTGTTTATGCTTCTCATTGCCACTTTGGAAATATGTTGCCAATTAACATCACAACATATGGAGAGTTGCATCAGCTCAATGATATAGGTACAATGACGACGACAGCTAATTCTGCTATTTGTCATACTGCAAAAAGTGGGAATTTTCCTCTTTAAATTCTATTATAAGGGCTAAAACAACAATCCATATCAATACATTAATACATATCAACATATATATCAAAACAACTACAGATAACTCGTGAAAGAGATTGGTAGTAGTACTAATACTCGTACCTTCTTTATTTTAACACTATCATTTTCTTTACTATTTGGAGGTATTCTCAATATTAATACCACTATTGGTATAGATGCCTTTGCCAAAAAAAGTTCCAATAAGATTTCTGATACAAACAGCAACGATGGTGGGAACGGTCAGGTTACTGGCAACGGCGGTAAAAGTAGTTTGAATGGTAAAGATACCTCATTTAGGGAAGCTAATACACCTACTGAACCAATTCTACCACTACCATTACCAGCTGAAACACCTACAAACAGTAGGATTGTAATTATTAACTTTGATGATTCACATCAAAGCGACTATTCTTATGCCAAGCCCATCTTGGATAAATATGGTTTTAAAGCAACGTTCTTTGAAGTATGTAGTTGGATAGAAGCAGGATATCATGATAATGATGTATCTGCTACTTGGGAACAGATTGCAGCGCTACAACAAGATGGTATGGATATTGAGGCACATACCATGACTCATCCTGGTTTAAATGGTTTATCACAAGCAGATTTGGATTATGAAATAGGCCAATCAAAGCAATGTTTAGAGAACCATGGATTCAATCCAACAATTTTTGCATATCCTAATGGCAAAGGATCTGATAATCCAAAAGTTGTAGATACAGTTGCCAAATACTATGATTTAGCTAGAACCGATACCAAATCATCTGCACTAAGTCTTTTGCAGTGTGGTGATGAGAGTGGTGGTAATGTGAACAACCAGCAGCAGAAAATCTATTGTGGAATGTATCTTCATGATGGAGAAGTAATTCCCGAAAATAGATTCTCTATCAATAGCTGGGCTCATAAGCATATTGACGAGGGATGCTCTGCTAATAGCTCTGATAATGGCAAAAGTGGTACCTGCGATAAGTTTCGCTTTGAGTATGACAATGCACAGATGTTTCAAAAGTTCGTTTCAGCTG
>JBKPMK010000003.1:0-7375 GCA_046732115.1 Thermoproteota archaeon | reverse complement strand
TTCTTATCCAATTTGGAAACCACACTTAGATAACTTACCATAGGTAACTCTATCGTGGTAATTATATATAAATATGATAGTTACCTATAAGATAGTAAGTTACCACCTGGTAATCATGTTATTAACTATATAAAGGTAACTTTATATGCTAATTTCGTCATATCTGCGTTATGGATATCAGTGATAAAAATACGCATCTCACAAATACCACTAACGCATCTAAAAAAATGACCACCGCACAAACTAATCGGTTCGACAACGTAATAATGAAGAGCTGTCCAATAGAAAATACATTTAAGATTATTGGCAAGAAATTTACCGTACTAATACTTAGGAATATGATAAATGGTAGGCAAAACAGATTTAATCAATTATTAAACTCCATCGAACAAGGCAATCCAAAAACTCTGACTATAAGGCTAAAAGAGATGGAAAAAACCGGATTAATAAAGCGTAAGGTCCATTATCATGAAACTCCTGTGAGAATAGAATACTATCCAACAGAAAAAGGCCTAGCACTACAGCCTATTTTGGATATGATGGCTGCTTATTCCATGCAGTATTGCAGCAAGGATATATTCAAAGATGCAAAGCCGCGTGACTTCAAAGAGGTTTATGGAAGAGATATTGCAAGTATTTCACAATTGAACTAAAATTAAGTTACATGTCCATTGGTAATATCAGCTGCAGCAGAAGGCTTCCAACTATTGTGATTGCGGGACAACAAACTAATATTAGTAAAGATTGGCTATCGGTATGCTACAAAGTAAGTTATGCTACAGTACTTTAAAAGCAAAGGATAATCTAGTCAGCTAGCTTTTCGGTCACAGATTTGACTTCATCTTCCAAGGTTCTCGACACATCAAGTCTTTCCGCGATGCGTATACTAGAGACTATTCTTTTAGCACCCGTGGATTTAACAGCCTGATGAGCAGCTAGTATACAATTTAGAACCGTTCGCATATCATTTACCTCTATTTGTGTTCCCATGGGCGTAAGCGTAGCGACTTTGATGTCCTTTGTTTTACGAATTGCATCAAAAGCAGCTGTGACTTCTTTACTTATACTTGTGCTATTTGTTCCAATAGGAAAAATACTAATTTCTGCATGGATGGTTTGATTGCTGTTATCATTGTTGTTGTTCAATTTGTCTATTCTATTGCTTATAACATAAGATAACCCTTTCGCAAGTTTAGCAGTCGCAATAAACGTGCTCCATCTTAGTATAACGAAGTGCAGCGGCTATTTTATTCGATAGCAATCATAACGTAAACTCAAAATACATCTATACCTGTCCTCGCAACAAGCAATTTGACGCTAACTCCTTAACTATACTTCGATGGCAGCTCTTTTCGTTTTCGCAAAAACACATTAATGTTATATTACTTTTGTCATTATTTTCAAACTTGGCTAACCATTGTATCAATTCAATAGACTTTGGGTTATCTTTCATCTGCTCAACAAATCGCTTTCTATATTGACTCCAGTCTATTTTATTTGACTTAAAATAATCATACCACAATTGTCTACTTGGTGCTAATTCTCTGTACCATGAATCCCAATTCTCACTTCCTTTTTTTACATATCGTGGTCTGAACCGTGTAATCAGTATTCTTAAACCGTCAGACGATTCTCTGGACTCTCTTAGCGACTTGAGCTTTATCGCCATATCACTGTTATAGGGCTTTGCTAGAATCAAGTTAGTTATAAGTTTGAGTATTAAAGGCAGCTATGTGAGCCGTTTTTAATGCTATACAGTCCTAGGATTAACCTTTTTGTACGTAGGTATGACCTGTGACGAAATGCATCGCTCAATAATTAAAATCACGTATACTAAAGCCCGTGCGAAGCATAAATCATCAGTGCCACGGCAATTGTAATCTTTTTTCGCCTACTTTTGTTGTCAATGTCTATACTGATCCTCCTATAACTGGAATTAATAGAATTCCAGATGCCATCGCAATAGATGCTATGACTTGCAAATCGTAAATCTCTGCACTCTAGAAAATAAGGTAGAGTGAGCCTCACTCTTATTCACAGGGAATATTACCACAAACATAAAGAACATAATACCATACCACATAAGAGAAGAAAAAAAGTGGATATATCTTATACGTAGGTTTGTCAAGCCCTCAACAATTGTAGCGTCCATTGATAACGTCCCTCGTTATTATTATTATCAAATGGAACAATAATTGAAAAATAGATAAATAATTTTTATTTGATGCAAATTTCGTACTTCCTCCTTTGTATTTACTGCATCATAGTACCCTTTCCGATTATTCTTGTTCCATCATTATCCGGTTTTAACAGAGCATAGGGCTGGCCTAAAAAGTATACAAAGGGTTTTTCTGGAATTATTTCAATTGTATTATTATTATTATTATTTGTAGTAGTAGCAGAATTTTTTATTTTAACTGGTTTGATTTGCGCACCTAAAGATATGATGTACGTTTGGTTGTCTGTTAGATTGCCCTTGTAATAAGGGTTCTTTATGAACACTGGAAAAATAGGATTAGTTGCTATCTTTATACTTGATGAATCAGGCGAACAAAGCACATCGCCCCTAGAAATATCATCAGCGTTGACTCCTTTAACAGCCAATCCTACCCTTGCTGGACTATTAGACTCATTTACAGGATCATCGTGCATCTGAATCGATTTTACTAAAACCTCATTTCCACTAGGTAAAATCTTCAACTGATCATATGTCTTAACTGTACCTTGTTTTATGATACCAAGTATTACTGTGCCAACTCCCTTTACGTTGAAAGTATGGTCTATTTGGATTACGCACTCTCTTGTTCCATTCACAGTTTTTGGTTCAAGCTTTCCTATTTCTTGTTTTAATTGGTCAACGTTAGCTAGAAATTTGTAGTTTGAGGCCGCGGTGCTCTTTATTAGTTTTTTCAGTTCTATTTCATCTACCTCATAGGAATGCAAGATAAATCCTTCAGTCATATTAGTCGCATCCAAAGCAAGGATCTGCTCCCCTAGATATTTGTCTATTTTTGTAACATTAAGTATAGCATATTCCGCGATGTTCACGGCCTGCATCAAAGATTGTATTTTGTCTGGAAAAGTGATAGGCACGGCCCACGTGTAAATAGCATCTTGTGTTTTCCTATCATAGATTGACAGATCGGTACTAGTGCCTTTCTTACCTAACTCGGCTGCAATTTGATAATCATCACCAACGATAACAAAATTTATACTCTTCATTAGAGTTTCAAAGATACAAGCAAATAAAATGTTTGTTAAAGTATTTGCACACATTTGATATAATATTTTAAGCATAATGAGATAGAAAAACTTAATCACAAACAAGGTCGTAGTTGCGAACTAAAAGTCTTAGATATTTACTGATGTATTCCTTTTACCTACTGCGAGATTAATGAATGATCCGTGTAAATAACAAATCCAACCTTTCCAAATTTAAGATTTGATTATTTGTCTAGTACTATTATAGAAGTAAGGAGGTAACTGCGAGGAGCTGCTGACATTCTTCTCCAAACTAAGTTTATAAATTATAATGGACCACCAGAAAGATATATTATCATACTAGTATTATCAGTAAGTAAGTGAGATATCATGTATTAAGGCAAGTAGTGACTACCAAATAAAGATAGCAAAAAATTATGAACATTGATCTCCATTCTCGGTTACATTCTTAACTAGGAGCAGGTCGTTTGGACAAAGAGGGGAATAAATGATTCAAGTTTGTGGCTATGCTGCCAATAATGCCAAATCACGCCTAGCACAATTTTCTTTTGAAAGACGTGAGCCTCAAGACTTTGACGTTATAATTGACATACATTACTGTGGTATATGCCATTCTGATATCCATCAGGTTAACGATGAGTGGGGTGCATCAACTTTTCCAATGGTTCCTGGACACGAGATTACTGGAATTGTTTCACAGGTCGGAGCAAAAGTAACTAGATATAAAGTAGGTGATAGAGTAGCTGTCGGTAATTTTGTTGACTCTTGCAGAAATTGCGGTCCCTGTCGTAAAGGGCTTGAGCAGTATTGTACGCAAGGAGCCACCTGGACTTATAATGGAGTTGAAAGAAAAGATGGGGAAAAATCTATAGCTACCCAGGGAGGATATTCTAACAAAATTGTTGTTGATGAAAACTATATCTTTTCAGTGCCTGACAACCTTCCACTGGCGGATGCGGCACCCCTTCTTTGCGCGGGTGTAACTCTCTACTCTCCTCTAATTCATTGGAAAGCAGGTCCAGGAAAGAAAGTTGGGATTATAGGTCTTGGCGGCCTGGGTCATATTGGAGTAAAAATGGCGCACACTCTTGGTGCAGAAGTCGCTGTGCTAAGTCACTCGCGTAAAAAACAAGACGAAGCTAAAAATCTCGGGGCAGATCACTTCTACGATACGGCCGACCCTCTTACTTTCAAAAAACTAAGGGGATATTTCGATCTAGTAATCAACACAGTTTCTGTGGAACTCGATTTAAACAAATACATGAAGATGGTTGCTCTTGATGGAACTATGGTAATTGTTGGACTTCCAGAAAGGCAAATGCAGATTGGCGCATTTTCGCTAACTGTTGCTCGTCGCAGCCTTGCGGGCTCAGTTATAGGAGGGGTCAAAGAGACGCAAGAGATGCTTGAATTTTGCAGCAAAAACAATATTGTCTGCGATATTGAACTTACAGCCATTCAAAGAGTAAATGAGGCTTACCAACGAGTCATAAACAGCGATGTACGCTATAGGTTTGTGATCGATGTCAAAAATTCTCTCAAGTGCTGAGCGTAATAAATATGCTGGCTAACCCCATGTCTGCTGTTATTTGGAGGATATCCTAGAACCAATCCGTGTCGCCAGGTGAATTAGTCAAATGTATAGTCAGGGGCTACGCTGGCATTATTTTTTTATCTCTTAATCCTAAGACAAACTGTTATTCCAAATAACAATCTTCTAGATCTGAATTGCAAGCTATAATGTAAAAAAATTGGCATTGCAAATCCAACAAATATACTCTTCTTTTTTATTATAAAATATTGCTGCATAGTAAAAGTAGAAGAAAGTCACATAACACTGGATTTGTTTTACAAGTCATTTACAATGTACAATTGCTCGAGTATACTATTACTTTGAGCAAGTCTTCCAAGGTTTCATATTGTAGGAAGATCGTAGACCTCTCTTTGATTTGTGGCATATGAAGGTATCAGAGTATGTCTATATATCAATATCAGTCATAGCCATGAAGAAGAAGGAGATGACGATCGTTCTGGTCCACCTTGCATAAATTTCATCATTTGCGTTTCATTCATCTACCCATGTCCTTCATTTCTAGCATTGAAAATTGTAAGATTAGACATGCACTTAAAAGAAGTTGCTTTGTGCGTTTATTGAAAAGTTAAGAAAAAAGAGGGTGGTGGTTACCAATTAGTATTGGATAATTCCAGTAATACGTACTATTTATCTATTATATCGGTCTACACAGTTTACCATTACCGGGATTACCTGGTCCTGGCTCTTTAGTGCAATTTGGACCTTGCAGTCCACCTTTGCCTGCATGTGCTTGTGGTACAATTTGTAGTACTGCCATTGTGGCCATTACCAGGCCAAATGCTGCAAGTACTGCGAAAATAATGAATGTTGTATTTGCGCTCATTATTGCGTATTGTTCTAGAGAAATATATAAGTATATATCTCACATGCAAAATGCCAATGGAAAAATGGTAATGATAAATGATTTTATTGATTCAGGTAGATGGGGTAATAAAGGTGACAATAATTATTTGATTTAGATGAGTCATCTAGTGAACTTTGAGATGCTGTTATCAATTATCATATACCAGACAGAGCTTCAAATTCTCATTTTCTGTGTAATGGCTTGCCCGAAAACTTCTTCTGACATTACATTCATGTAATCTACTTTCTTGTCCTATCCAGCTAAAATTTGGGCATGGCGAAATGAATAACGGGCTATCTGTCATCCGCTGCTTGCTCCTGTGACTATTGCAACTTTACTATTGTTATTTTCCAACATTTTAACAATACATCGCCATTATTAAATAATGAACCTATGAAGATACAAGTTGTGAACCTGACTACATTTGTCTTATGGCAGTTTATTAGCTGCTGTTTATGATTGAGATTTCTCATGGTAAATCACATTTTAAGATATTATTGTGTAGAATGTGCAAGCAATCAGGGGATTGAAAACATTGTTAAGGTCTCAAGAATGCCATAGGTGTGGCTATACGTTACTATTTGGTGCAGTTAAGAAGAAAGCCTAGGGTTATGCCATGGTTATCAATTATACTCTCTACCTGTTTTGCGATACTTCTGATGTATGAATATGAGTCTGTGTATGTCTAATAGGTTAACAGAACTTATTGGACATAGTGGTTCGATATATTGGCTAAAAAGGCAGAATCATTTAAAAGGTGGAGCCATATTTTGACATTTCCTAACTTTCACAGTAGAACGACAAGGCGCAGACATACAAAGTAAGGTAGAGGAGCTAGAAGACTTAAATCAATCCTTGAGAAATTGTGACAAAATTAAAGACGATGCTATAGCACAGCTATCAGACCAAGTCACAGCTTTAACAGCAAGGTTGCAAGAACTTGAGAGGAAACAGCAACCATATTAGTTATGAAATCCACATTGACGTTTCTCCATTAAACATATTAGAGTTCTATAATATAGTGCTTACTGGTATTGACGGTTGACCATAAAACTAAGGTAGATGGAAAAGAAGTAGAAAAGGAAGAATCAGTAGCAGTATTAGAAGAAGAAGGAGAAGAAAATACAGAGCTACTCTATGGTGTAGAAAATACCATAAGCAGAGGAATACGATTTATGCAAAATGCAAAGGAACATATGGATTTATTTGGTGAAAAAAATGGTCCATCTATAATTATTGAATTCCCAGATATATACAAGAATAACTATGTTGCAGCTAAAAACAGAGGGGTCAAAATACGATTCATAACAGAAATTACAGAAGATAATATCCATTACTGCAAAGAACTCATGAACATAGTTACAGAATTTCGCCATTTAGAGGGATTAGTTGGCGGAATAGCAGTAACTGAATCAGAATATATGACTACTACAACTCTTAGAAAAAAAGAGCTACTAACACAGGTCTTTTACAGCAATGCTTCAGAGGTGGTCAAACAAGGACAGTATATTTTCGATACTTTTTGGAATAAAGCAATACCCGCCAAACAAAGGATAAGGGAGATAGAACAAGGGCTAGAACCAGAATTTTTTGAAGTTATTACAGATAATAAAAAAGCAACAGAAATCCTTGTAGATTTAGCAAAATTAGCAAAGAAAGAAGTGTTGTTCCTACTTCCTAACGATAGAGCAATGATAAGAATGGATAGACTTGGT
>JBKPMK010000002.1:0-1525 GCA_046732115.1 Thermoproteota archaeon | reverse complement strand
GAAATCTATCATCTCTTGAATAGTTTTTTGTGGAATCTCATTGTAGTAAAAGCATATACCACGAACTGGTTCTTTATCATAAGGGGTGCCATACTTAAACCAAAAGACACCAAAACGCTGGTTTTCGCCAAACATACATGTCACCTCCCAATGATTAGCCTTCTCAATTGGATATTTTGCATTTAACACTTCCCTAATGTCTAAGTGCCAATATCTCATACGCATATTTGTGAAACCTAATTGAGTAGCTTTATAATAATATATCAGGCAAGTTTTTTGCTTCAATCTAAACGAATATTAATAGAAACTGTTTCTGAAATTACTGCTACATTTGTTAACTGATTGACGATATTTATCTCCCATGTCAATACAGAACAGAAAACCTTGCTATAAATAGTGGAGCTGTACATATAGTAAGTAACGGCGAAAATATATGTGAACATACTTTAAATTTTATAATATAGCAATTAACTATCATAATGCAACACAAAGCTCTTTTACATTATCAATATAAGGTAGTTGCAAATTCCTATTTTACATTATTATTATTGCATTATCGCATCGCAGAGTAGAACTATAAGTACATATTATACATCGAATTAGCGCTTGTTAGATAACTATAACATGATTAGCGAAATAGATACCACTGCACCCCACAAGAGGATAGAGCTATTAAAACAAATGGAAAAAGAATTCGATGCGAAAAATGAGCAGTATTTTAAGGATTTGTTAACCCATGAGGATGTAGTCATTAGGACTCGTTGCATATGTATTCTAGCAGACATAGGCGACAAAGGTGTAATTGAACACATAAGTCAAGTTCTTAAAAATGACAAGGATGCATTGGTTAGACATGAGGCAGCCTTTTCACTTGGTCAACTTGGTTTTACAAATGCAGTCGATGCTCTATCAAAAGCTGTAGAATCTGATCCAAGTTTCTTTGTCAGACATGAAGCGGCAGTTGCTTTGGGTGTAATCGGTTCGGAAAAAGCAAGAACAACTCTCAATAAAGCACTTAAGGATACAAGTGAAGAAGTAAGAGAATCCGCAATGATTGCGCTTGCAAATCTCGACTATATTTCTACTATGAAAAGAAATAATCAATTTACTAGGATGACTGGTGGCTAAATGTAGAATGTAATACATTATGAAAAGATTTTCAACAATGAATGATCAGGTTACTTAATTTGATTCTGTCACATTGCATATTACTCGGCTGAAACAAGCGATCCATTTGAACTCATTACAAATCTGTAAATTGTATCAACATTGGAATCCTCAAAGATTTCTGCATCATGTGTTATTATTACAGTCTGGGAGATAGGTCCTAGCCCTTCCCTAAACGCTTCTGAAATAATTTTTACCAGAGATTTTCGTCTTTCGTCGTCTAAATGGATAGTTGGTTCATCCAGAATAATGAAATCGAGTTTATTTGAGCCCATAATATTTGCAATACCCAATCTTAGTGCTAGGGCTACAGCGACTTTTTCGCCACCGCTTAGAGAATCCATATCAATTTCACCCT
>JBKPMK010000001.1:0-2099 GCA_046732115.1 Thermoproteota archaeon | reverse complement strand
AGTGTATACATATACTGATTCGCTAGAAGCACTATCAAATTTCAAGCCTCATTTTTATGATCTATTATTAGCGGATATAAATATGCCAAAAATGAATGGCTTTGAATTGTGCAGTAAAATATTAGACATAGACGTTAATGTAAGGATTTGTTTTATTACTGCTGGTGACACAAATATAGAAGCTTTAAGGGAAGTATATCCTACATTAAGTATAGGATGCTTTATCAAAAAACCAGTTACAATAAATGAGTTGATTAGAAGACTAAAGATGGAGTTAGATTAGTCACAGCAGTAGTGGCATAGTGAGCTTAAAGAGAAGTAATACTTTCTTTCTGTTACTTCAATTCGTATTTGCTATTATACATACCGTGAGTCCAAGCATACGTAAACTCATGTTAATGAAGCAGCAAAACAGATATATATTTACATTTATTATTTTAGGTACATTTCCAAACTACATAGCAGATGCAGTTTTTTGCTTTTATTTATAGGATATTTTACTAACCATGTTTTGACCAGGAAAAAGATAAGGTTTATTCGATGTACAATTTGGAAAAATTGCCTATTGTCAGGTGGACCGTATAAAGGTACAGTTAATCCAACAATACTAAAAAGTCTGCAATTAGGTGCATTTAGTGTGAAACCAAGTACATTTATTATGAAAGGGACGCCTACATTTCTCAGACTGGAGTACCAAAGTACTACCACACCTTAAACTACCTTAAAGATATGAGTAATAATAATAGCTACAGTAGTTGTATTTAGAAATCAGGTAGACAAAGTGGGAAATGATACAACCATAGGTTGGGAATTAAAGTAGTAGAAAAATCTGTGATGCTATTATCCCTTTTTCAAATAAAACTACATGTGACTTCTTATAAAATATGTTTTGTAATACTTGTAAAATGATAGCCAGAACTAAATTAATTGCCCTTACAATAGTTATAGTGTCATTGACATTTGCTATTGCAGCAACAGCCGCCTCTATGGCAGCAAAGACATTTCCAACTCAGTCAGCATATGCTCAAAGCGTACAAACAACACCTCCAAGCACATCTACACCCACGTTTACTCCTCCAGGAGCATCTACACCCACTTATACTTCTCCAAGTGACAATACCACTTCAACAAATTCAACTTCAGGTAATTCGACGAAATAGAAAGAAAAAGAGATCATGTATACATACATATGTACACACAAGAGATACATAGTGAAGTTGTTAATGATAATTACCATAGTGTATATGTTATAATCATATCAGAGCAACCGTTAAAGGCAAAATTAATTACAACTGCGCATCTCTTTTTTGTTTGGCTCCCATAGCGCACATATTCCATGTGGTGCTATTTCACCAGAGCTTTTATTAAAAGAGGCTTACTAAAATCAATCGATGGCTTTCCACTTTTATCTTTATACATAGATGCCAATTCGCTGAAATATGATTGTGAATTAGATTTATCATTATTACTGCTGTCGCTGGCGATATTTTGATATCTACCTAGGCGTTTCGTATTGGTCAATGATTGATATTGTAGTTACATGGAGTAATGAATTTATTTTTGTGAAGCTCGTAATCTTTTTGATTCTTGACGTGTCTGCTCTATACATTTTTGATAGTTTTTTCTTGCTCTTTTTAATATTGGATTAGATAGAGTTCGGAACAGATTTGACCAATATGCGGCGGAATGCAAACCAAAATTGACTCATTTTTGCCACTCATGCTCTTGATTTGTATTAGAATTTTCTTCTCACTATTACCAGTGCTATAGATAAAAGAGCGCTAGCAAACCCAGCATATGCTAAACTGGTATTATATGGGAGTATTATCGATGAGCCAACAAACAAACCAGACGCAAGTATAGTTCCTGCGATGAAAGTGTTATCATTTTGTGTTCTGCTGTTATAATGTTGTTGTGTCTCGAGAAATGATTGTAATATCGGAGCAACATTAAGCGCCGAATCTATGCTCTTTGCAAACCGCTGAATTGAAGTTTTTGCTTCTTCTATGTATGCTTCTCTGATAACTCCTTCTTCTTCAAGTAAATTAGCAACCATCTTAATAAACTGAAACCTTACCTTATGATGAAAATAAATACCT